>JAFAZM010000327.1 GCA_019239785.1 Sphingomonadaceae bacterium | reverse complement strand
AAGATCCGCATCCTCACCATCGCGCCCCTGCTCGCCGAGGCGATCAAGCGGATCGCGGATGAGAGCTCCGTGTCCAGCCTGTTCGATTAGCGGCCGAACTCTCCGTCATTCCTGCGAAAGCTGGAATCTCTCGTCCTTTTCCAGCGCCGGTGAAGAGAAACGAGATTCCAGCTTTCGCTGGAATGACGACATCTCACGCCTTCGGGCGCGATCATGCGCGAGCGAGTTGATTTTTCGGCCCCGTCCCCATATAGGCCCCGCTCTTCCAGCTTCTGGAGACACCGAACCGCCCGGTCAACAGGGCTGCCGTGGCTGTTCCAAACCGTCCGCCCCCGTGGTGGCCAAGGAGACGAAAATGCCCAAGTTGAAGACCAAGAGCGGCGTCAAGAAACGCTTCAAGCTCACGGCGACCGGCAAGATCAAGTGCGGCGTCGCCGGCAAGCGCCACCGCCTGATCAGCCACAATGCCAAATATATCCGCCAGAACCGCGGCACCGAGCTGCTCGCCGACGCCGACGTCGCGCGGGTGAAGGCCTGGGCGCCCTACGGCCTGAAATAAGGAGTACGAGACATGGCTCGCATCAAGCGCGGCACGACCACGCGCGCCAAGCATAAAAGGATCCTGGATCAGGCGAAGGGCTATTACGGCCGCCGCAAGAACACGATCCGCATCGCCCGCCAGGCCGTCGAGAAGGCCGGCCAGTACGCCTATCGCGACCGCAAGGTGAAGAAGCGCAGCTTCCGCGCGCTCTGGATCCAGCGGATCAACGCCGCCGTCCGCGCCGAAGGGCTGACCTACGGCCGCTTCATGCACGGCCTCAAGCTCGCCGGCGTCGAGCTGGACCGCAAGGTCCTCGCCGACATCGCGATGCACGAGGGCGAGGCGTTCAAGGCGATCATCGCCCAGGCCAAGGGGGCTCTCCCCGCCGAGGCCTGAGCCCCGTTCGCAACGTCATCAGGAAGGGCGCGAGGCGGCGGGCTTCGCGCCCTTTTTCATTTCGCCCTTCGCGGCTTTGCGCCGGAAAAGAAAAGGCTATTTCACGCGAAGGCGCGAAGGAAGAGAAGGAAGGCGCGAAGAGAAAAAGAGGCGATGCTCGGAGACGCGGAGATTCCTGCGGGTTTCCCACGCCGCGCGAAGCGCAAAACCCTTTTCTTTCTCCGCGACTCCGCGCCTCCGCGCGCAACTATCAAGGCGGCTGCGCCGCGGAGCGAAGGACGATCCCCGCGGCCTGCGGGACGCCATGAGCTTCGCGCCTTACCTTCTTCTTCGCGCCTTCGCGTGAAATCCCTTCCCCCTTCCGAACCTCAAAGCCGCGAAGACACCGTGGAAGCCGCACCTGCCCGCGCCACCATGGCCTTTTCATTTCGATCCCGACACGGCACTCTCCTTCGATCGGGACCGGGGAGGGGATCCATGAGTCGCTATCTGTTGCCGGCCGCCGGCCTGCTCGCCTGCGCCACGGCCGCGCTCGCCAATGACAGCACCGCTTCGACCGGGGCCGGCGGGCTGGTGCTGCGGCGGACCGCCGACATCGACATGGTCTCGGAGGACCTCTTCGTCTCGGTCGAGCAGGTCCGCGTCCATTACGTCTTCCGCAACCGCTCCCCGCGCGACGCCAACGTCACCGTCGCCTTCCCCATGCCGGACCGCAACCTCGCCGCGATGGGCGAGAGCGACATCGGTTATCCGTCCGATTTCCACACCGAGGTCGCGGGCCGGCCGGTCAATGCCACGCTGGAGCGCCACGTCTTCGGCAACGACCACGACCAGACCGCGCTGCTGCAGAGCCTGCACATTCCACTCGCGCCCAATGCCGACGGCATCAACCATATCATCGCCGCGCTCGATGCGCTGCCGGCCGCGCGGCGCGACGAGCTGCATCGGCTCGGCCTGGTCGACGTCGAGGAATATGACCAGGGCCGCGGAATGGAGCGGCACTGGCGGCCGACCTGGATGCTGCGCGACACCTGGTATTGGCAGCAGACTTTCCCCGCCGGCCGCGACCTCGTCGTCGACCATCGCTACCGGCCGGGCGCCGGTTCCAGCGCCGGCACGCCGCTCGCCTTCCGCGACTACCGCAACTCCGCCGACGGCCGCGCCGAAGCCGCGCTCTATTGCGCCGACGCCGATTTCATCGCCAGCCTGGACCGGCTGACCCGCGCCGGCGGCGAGGGGACGGAGCTGCCCGATTACAGGGTCGATTATATCCTCACCACCGGCGGCAACTGGCGCTCGCCGATCGGCGATTTCCGGCTGGTCGTCGACAAGGGCAGCCCGCGCAACCTGCTCAGCTTCTGCGAGACCGGGGTGCGGCGGCTCAGCCCGACCCAGTTCGAGGTCCGCCACCACAATTGGCGGCCCACCCGCGACCTCCACATCCTGATCGTCCAGCCGGACCAGTAGGCGGCCGACGGCCGAGCTCCCGGTTCCTCCTCCGTCTTCGCAAGGAGATTTGCATGGCCAGCATCATCGACACGCGGCTCGGCGGACCCGCTGCGCGCTCCGGCGACGAACGCTTCTTCCTCGGCGCGGCGGTCGCGATGGCTCTCGTCATCGTCGCCGGCTTCTCGACGCAGCTGGCGGCGGGCCGGTCGACCTTTGCCTCGCCGCCGCTCGTCCATGCGCACGCGATCATCTTCATGGGATGGGTGACGATCTACCTGCTGCAGAACATATTCGTCGCGACCGGCCGCATGACGCTCCACCGCCGCCTCGGCTGGGTCGCCGCCGGCTGGATGCTGCCGATGATCGTGCTTGGCTTCGCCGTCACCCTCGCCATGGTCCGGCGCGGGCAGGTGCCGTTCTTCTTCCAGCCGCTTCACTTCCTGGTCTTCGATCCGGTGTCGGTGCTGACCTTCGCCGCGCTGACCGGCTCGGCGATCCTGCTGCGCGCGCGGACCGAGTGGCACCGCCGCCTGCACCTTTGCGGCATGGCGATGCTGATGGGGCCGGGCTTCGGCCGGCTGCTGCCGATGCCGCTGCTCGTGCCCTGGGCCTGGGAGGCGAGCTTTGCCGCCGGCCTGATCTTTCCGTTGGCCGGAATCGTCGCCGACCTGAGGCGCGGCGGCCGCGTCCACGCGGCCTGGGGGTGGGGCCTGACCGCGATGCTCGCCGCCCTCCTCCTGACCGAGGCCGTCACCTATTCCGGCCTTGGCCAGGCGCTCTACCGCGGCGTGACTGCGGGCTCGCCCGGCGCCGCGGTGCCGCCGCTGCAATTCCCGCCACCGCCGGCCGGCGGTCTGGTGACCGGCCGCGGCTGACGATGAAGCCTCGACATCGCGACCGGCGCGGGGGCCCCGATCTTTGCGACCCGATCGCGCGACGGGGCCGATGAGGCGGGCCGCCTTCACCGCCGCCTTTTTGCTCGGCGCCGCCGCGGTCCAGGCCGCGTTCGCCAATGACAGCAGCGCGGAGAAGGCGGCGGGCGGCCTCGTTCTGCGCCGTTCGGCCGAGATCGACATGGTCTCGGAGGATCTGTTCGTCTCCGCGGCGCAAATCCGCGTGCGCTACGTCTTCCGCAACCGCAGCGCGCGGCCGGCCACCACGATCGTCGCCTTCCCGATGCCGGACCGTGATCTCGCCTACGAGATGGAGAGCGAGGTCGCCTATCCGTCCGACTTCCACACTTTGGTCGAGGGGCGGCCGGTGCGGATGCAGGTCGAGCGCAAGGCGATGGCGCGCGGCGTCGACCGGAGCGCCCTGCTCGCGCGCCTGCATATCCCGATCGGGCCGGACGCCCGGCGAAACGTCAGGGGCATCGCCGAGCTGATCGCGCACCTGCCGCGGCCCGAACAGCAGCGCCTCGCCCGGCTCGGCCTGATCGACGCCCAGAGCTTCTCCGCGCCGGCGGGGGAGATCGTGCCGAGCTGGACGGTGCGCGAGACCTGGTACTGGCGGCAGACCTTCCCGGCCGGCCGCAACCTCCACGTCGAGCATCGCTACGCGCCCGGCGTCGGCGGCACCGCCGGCGTGCCGCTTGCCAGCCATGAGTATCGCGACGGCCAGAACGGCCGGGCCGAACAGGCCGAGTATTGCACCGACGCCGAATTCCTCGCCGCGATAGACCGGATGAGCGCGCGCGCCGCGCGGGACCGGGGCAATTATCCGATGGAG
>JAFAZM010000316.1 GCA_019239785.1 Sphingomonadaceae bacterium | reverse complement strand
ATCGGCAATGCCGCGACGGAGATGACCCGGCCGATGACGACCGGCGTCCCCCAGGCCGACGGCTCGCTCGCCGTAGAGCCGCGGATCGACCCGGCCGACGTCGCGGCGACGGTGGTGCACATGGCCGGCTTGCCGCTCGACACCAACGTCCAGTTCGTCACCGTGATGGCGACGAAGATGCCGTTCATCGGGCGCGGCTGAGATGGCACGAACCGGCCGCTCGCGATTTATCGGAGGATGAAAGTAGAACCCAAAGATCGGTCGGCGGTCCTGTGCCACCGACAGCGGCGCAAGATGGCGCGCTCGATCCACGCCTATGTGCGCGGCAACACCGCGAAATTCTACGAATGGCTCGCCGAGTCCGACGCCGGCCGCAACCTGCCGCAGGGGCCGCCGGTCTGGATCTGCGGCGATTGCCACCTCGGCAATCTCGGCCCGCTCGCGGACGAGGCGGGCCGAGTGGCGGTGCAGATCCGTGACCTCGACCAGAGTGTCATCGGCAATCCCGCGCACGACCTGATCCGGCTCGGCCTGTCGCTCGCCTCGGCGGCGCGCGGCTCCGCGCTTCCGGGCGTCGCCACCGCGCGGATGATCGAGCAGATGGTGGACGGCTACGAAGCGGCTCTTGCGGGCGACTGGGACGGCGCGCCCGAGCCCGAGATCGTCCGCTCCATCCGCCGCCGCGCGCTCGGCCGGCGCTGGAAGCATCTGGCCAAGGAGCGGCTCGCGGACGTCACGCCGAAAATCCCGCTCGGCCGCAAGTTCTGGGCGCTGGACGAGAAGGAGCGCGCCGCGATCGAGGCGCTGATCGGCGAAGCGCCGGTCCGCCGCATGATCCTGTCGCTGAACGCCCGCGACGAGGAGGACGAAGTGACGCTCGTCGACGCCGCTTATTGGGTCAAGGGCTGCAGCTCGCTCGGCCGGCTGCGCTATGCCGTACTGGTCGCGATCGGCGATCCGGACGGCGGCACGCTGGCGCTGGTCGATCTCAAGGAGGCGGTGCCGGCGGTCGCCCCGGCCGCGCCCGGCGCGAAGCTGCCGCGCGACGATGCGAAGCGCGTCGTCGCCGGCGCCCGGGCGCTTTCGCCGCATCTCGGCGGGCGGATGCAGGCCGCGCGCCTGCTCGGCAAGCCGGTGGTGGTGCGCGAGCTGCTGCCGCAGGATCTCAAGATCGAGGTCGAGCAATTCACGAAGCGCCAGGCGATCGCGGCGGCACGCTATCTCGCCAACGTCGTCGGCCGGGCGCATGCGCGGCAGATGGATGCGGGCATGCAGGAGGCTTGGCGGGCGACCCTGCGCGATTATCATGGCGGCGGCCTCGAAGCGCCCTCCTGGCTCTGGAACGGCGTCGTCGAGCTGATGGCCCGGCATGAGGCCGGCTATCTCGACTATTGCCGCCGCTACGCGCTCGAGGAGGCCTGAGGCCGGCGAGGCGCCGGCCGCAGCAGCGGGTCAGCCCGCGGCGCTCACCGCCTTCCAGTCCAGCCCGAAGCGCGCGAGATATTTGCGCAGCCGGTCCGCATCGTTGGCGCTGCTGCGCTTGAGGCGCGACGCGGCGAAGAGGGTGCGGCCGGCCTCCGACAGCGAGCGGCAGGCGCGGCAGATCCGGATCGTCTCGGCGAGCTGCACCCGGTCGAACGGATCGATCGCCGCCGCCGCCTCCTCGCCGAGCAGACCGGCGAGCAGCCCCTCCTCGGCTGCGCCTGCCCCCGCCCAGAGCCGCTTCAGACGCGCAATCTCCTCCTCGACGCAGCCGACGTCGATCCGGCCGCGCGGGCTCAAGGTCGCCATCCGGGTGACGCTGGCGGCGAGGTCGCGGAAATTGCCGGGCCAGCGCGCCTCGGGGGTCATGGCGAAGGCGAGGTAGAGCGCCCGTGCCTCCTTGTTGAAGCCGACCCGGTCCCCTTCCCGCTCGGCGAACCGGTCCAGCTCATAATCGAGATTGGGCGCGATATCCTCGCGCCGCTCGGCGAGGCCCGGGAGCCGGAAGGTCCAGAGGTTGAGCCGCGCATAGAGATCTTCGCGGAACGCGCCGGCCGCCACCGCCTCGCCGAGATCGCGATTGGTGCCGGCGATCAGCTGGAAGTCGGAGCTCGCCTCCCGGTCGGCGCCGACCGGCAGGAATTTCTTGTCCTCGATCGCGCGCAGGATCATCGCCTGCTCATCGAGGCCGAGCTCGCCGATCTCGTCGAGCAGCAGCATGCCCTTGTCGGCGGCGCGCAGCAGGCCGGGCCGGTCGGCGATCGCGCCGGTGAAGGCGCCGCGCTTGTGGCCGAACAGGGCCGACATCGCCCCCTCGCCCTTCAAGGTCGCGCAATTGACCTCCACGAAGGCGCCGCCGACTTGGTGGTTCAGCCGCTTCAGCTCGTAGATGCGCTGCGCGAGCCGGCTCTTGCCCGCCCCGGTCGGGCCCATCAGCAGCATCGGCGACCGCGAGCGCAGAGCGACCCGCTCGATCTCGTCGATCATCCGGTTGAAGGCGGCGTTGCGCGTGTCGATGCCGGACTTGAGGAAGGACTGGCCCTCGGCCGCGGCGTCGGCGAAACGCGTGGCGATGCTGTCGTAGCGCGACAGGTCGAGGTCGATCACCGCCCAGGTCCCGAGCGCGCTCGGCGCGCCGCGCTGCGGCTGGGTCTGCAGCAGCCGCGCCGGCAGATAGTGCGCCTCGGTGAGCAGGAAGAGGCAGATCTGGGCGACATGGGTGCCGGTGGTGATGTGCACCAGATAATCCTTGGCCTCCGGATCGAAGCGCTCGCCCCGGGCGAAATCGAGCAATTTGCCGTAGACCTCCTCGAAATCCCAGGCGTCGGCGAAGTCGAGCGTGCGCAGCTCGACCCTGGTTTCGGGAGAGACCGACGCGATGTCCGCGGCGACGAACTCGGCG
>JAFAZM010000249.1 GCA_019239785.1 Sphingomonadaceae bacterium | reverse complement strand
TCCGCGCCGCCGAGCAACGCATCGCCCGAGGCCTCGCCGGCGTCGCGGCGATCGACGACGACCGCATCCTGCGGCTGATCCGCGGCGTCGTCGCCGCGGTGCTGCGCACCAATGCCTTCGCGCCCTCCGGCGAGGAGGCGCTCGCCTTCAAGCTCGAATCCGCGCTCGTCCCGGGCCTGCCGGCGCCGGTGCCGTGGCGGGAGATCTGGGTCTACAGCCCCCGGCTCGAGGGCATCCACCTGCGCGGCGGCCCGATCGCCCGCGGCGGCCTGCGCTGGTCCGACCGGCGCGACGACTTCCGCACCGAGGTGCTCGGCCTGATGAAGGCTCAGGTCGTGAAGAATGCCGTGATCGTGCCGACCGGCGCCAAGGGCGGCTTCTATCCCAAGCAGCTGCCGCCGGCCTCCAATCGCGACGCCTGGCTCGCCGAGGGCACCGAGGCCTATCGGATTTTCATCCGCTCGCTGCTTTCGGTCACCGACAATCTGGTCAAGGGCAAGGTCGTCCATCCTGCGAAGGTCGTCATCCGCGACGGCGACGATCCCTATTTCGTCGTCGCCGCCGACAAGGGCACCGCCACCTTCTCCGACGTCGCCAATGCGATCGCGATCGAGCGCGGCTTCTGGCTCGGCGACGCCTTCGCCTCGGGCGGCTCGAACGGCTACGACCACAAGGCGATGGGGATCACCGCCAAGGGCGCCTGGGTCTCCGTCCAGCGCCACTTCCGCGAGATGGGCGTCGACGTCCAGAAGGAGCCGATCCGCATCGCAGGCGTCGGCGACATGTCGGGCGACGTCTTCGGCAACGGGATGCTGCTGTCGAAGACGATCAAGCTGGTCGCCGCCTTCGATCATCGCCACATATTCCTCGATCCCGATCCCGATCCGGCGAAGAGCTGGAAGGAGCGCAAGCGGATGTTCGAGCTGCCGCGCTCCTCCTGGGTCGATTACAAAAAGGAGCTGATCTCGAAGGGGGGCGGCGTCTTCCCGCGCAGCCAGAAGTTGATTCCGTTGAGCAAGGAGGTCCGCGCGATGCTCGGCCTCGATGCGAAGGAGGTCGAGCCCGCCGCTTTGATCAGCGCGATCCTGAAGAGCGAGGTGGACCTGCTCTGGTTCGGCGGCATCGGGACCTACATCAAGGCGACGGGCCAGAGCAACGCGGACGTCGGCGATCCCGGCAACGACGCGATCCGGGTCAATGCCTCCGAGCTTCGCGCGAAGGCGGTCGGCGAGGGCGCCAATCTCGCCATCACCCAGGCCGGCCGGATCGAGTTCAGCCAGCATGGCGGCCGGATCAACACCGACTTCATCGACAACAGCGCCGGCGTCGATTGCTCGGACAATGAGGTCAACATCAAGATCCCGCTGAACCGGGAGATGCTGGAAGGCCGGCTGCAGCTCGAGGAGCGCAACCTGCTGCTCGCCGAGATGACCGACGAGGTCGCCTCGCTGGTGCTCGAGGACAATCGGCTGCAGACCCTGGCGCTGTCGATCGCCGAGCGCGGCGGCCCGGGCGCGCTGCCCCAGCTCGTCCGCGTCATCGAGATATTGGAGGAGAGCGGCCGGCTCAACCGGGCCGTCGAAGGGCTGCAGGGCAATGAGGAATTGCTCCGCCGCGCCCAGCAGAATCTCGGGCTGACCCGGCCCGAGCTCGCAATCCTGCTCTCGACCTCGAAGATGCGGCTGCAGGCGGCGATCGAGGGCGCGAAATGGACGGGCGACCCGACCCTGGAAGGCGAGCTGCTCGCCGCCTTCCCGCCGCAGATGCGGGAGCGGCACCGCGAGGCGATCCTCGCTCATCGCCTCCGCACCGAGATCATCGCGACCAAGGTCGCCAACCGAATCGTCAACCGGCTCGGCATCATCGCGCCCTTCGCGCTGACCGAGGAGGAGGGCGCCGCCTTCGGCCAGGCCGCCGCGGCTTTCCTCGCCGCCGAGCGCCTGTTCGACATGGGCTCGCTCTGGGACGATCTCGACCGCGCCGACCTCCCCGAGCAGAGCCGGCTCGAACTGTTCGAGCAGGCGGCCAGGGGGCTGCAGCTGCACATCGCCGACATGCTGCGCGTCACCTCGCCCGAGATGACGCCCGGCCAGCTCGTCGAATTGCTGTAGCCGGGCCTGGACAAGCTCGACGCGATGGTCGGCGACCTGCTCCGGCCGGAGGCGCGCGCCGAGACCGGGAGCCTGCGCGCCAGATTGGACGAGATGGGGGCGCCGCGCTCGATCGCGGTGCGGATCGTCCGCCTATTCGAGATGAACGGCGCGATCGGCCTCGCCACGATGGCCCGCAAGCTCGGCGTCGACGAGGTCCAGCTGACCCGCGCCTACACCCAATTGGGCGAGGCTTTGGGGCTCGACTGGGCGCAGAACGCGGCCAATGCCTTCCAGGCGCGCGACCAGTGGGAACGGCTGCTCACCGCCGGCCTCGCCCGCGACTTCGAGCAATTGCGGCTGGAATTCCTGGAGCGCCGGAAGAGCGCCGATCCGGTCGCGGTGGTCGATGCCTGGGTCCGCGAGCAGGGTCCGCGCATCGACCAGTTCCGCCGCACCGTCGAGCGCGCCCGCGCCGCCTCCCAGGTCACCGCCCCGATGTTGGCGCAGATCGCGACGCAGGCGCGGGTGCTGCTGGGGCGTTAGTTCGCCCGGCGTTCGAACAGCCAGACGCGGATCGCGCTGGCGAGGTTGGCCGGATCGGGCGCTGCGATCCGGTCTGCGTCGATCCGCGCGACCAGGGCGTTGAGGGGCAGGCCCTCAGCTTCGGCGGCATCGCGCAGCGCTTCCCAGAAGACCGGCTCCAGGCTGACCGAGGTCGCGTGGCCGGCGATCATGATCGAGCGCTTGACCGGGCCCATTCGCTCTCCGTCATTCCCGCGAAAGCGGGAATCCAGCCTGCTTTTGTGACTTGCTCGGAAGCCGTTCCGGATCCCCGCATTCGCGGGGATGACGCGCTGTCGGGCGCGTCAATACATATGCTGCCCGCCGTTGATCGACAGCGTCGAGCCCGTCACGAAGCCCGCATCGTCGGAGCAGAGGAAGGTGACGCCGCGGGCGATCTCCTCGGCGCGGCCGAGACGGCCGACCGGGATCTTGGCGACGATCTTCTCGAGCACGTCGGCCGGCACCGCGGCGACCATCTCGGTGTCGATATAGCCGGGCGCGATCGCATTGACGGTGATGCCGACGCGGGCGCCTTCCTGGGCGAGCGCCTTGGTGAAGCCGTGAATGCCAGACTTGGCGGCGGCGTAGTTGACCTGGCCGTACTGGCCGGCCTGGCCGTTGATCGAGCCGATATTGACGATGCGGCCGAACTTGCGCTCGTTCATCCCGTTCCAGACCGCCTTGGCCATGTTGAAGCAGCCGCCGAGATTGGTGTCGATCACATCGTCCCAGGCGGTGCGGTCCATCCGCTTCATCGTCCCGTCGCGGGTGATGCCGGCATTGTTGACGACGATTTCGACCGGACCGAGCTCGGCCTCGACCTGGGCGACGCCCGCGGCGCAGGCGTCGAGATCGGAGACGTCCCATTTATAGGCCTTGATCCCGGTGCGCTCGGTGAAGGCGCTGGCCTTCTCGTCATTGCCGGCATAATTGGCGGCGACGGTGACGCCCTGATCGCGGAGCGCGACGCTGATCGCCTCGCCGATTCCCCTGGTGCCGCCGGTGACGATCGCAACGCGGGCCATGTTCCTCTCCTTCTCTTCTTCGCTTTATTTGAACCGGCCTTATTGCGCCGCGCGCCAGCCTTCAAGCTCGCGGCCGAGGATCGTGCGCAGCATCTCCATGCCGGGGTCGCCATCGTTGAGGCACGGCAGATAGGCGAAATGGCGGCCGCCGGCGGCGAGGAAGGTCTCGCGGCCGCGAATCGCAAGCTCCTCGAGCGTCTCCAAACAGTCGGCGGCGAAGCCGGGGGCAAGGATGGCGACCTCCGTCACCCCATCGCCCGGCAGCGCGGCGAGCATCCTGTCGGTGGCGGGTTCCAGCCATTTGGCGCGGCCGAAGCGGGACTGGAAGGCGACGCGCAATTCGCGGCCGAGCGCCTCCGACAGCAACCGTGCGGTCTTCCGGCAGTGGCAATGATAGGGGTCGCCGAGCTCCAGCGTGCGCTGCGGCATGCCGTGGAAGCTGGCGATCACCGCCTGGGGCGCGAAGTCCAGCGCGGCGAGGCTTGCTTCGGCGCTTTCCCGCAGGGCCTCGATATAGACCGGATCGTCATGATAAGGCGGCAGCGTCCGCACTGCCGGCAGCCAGCGCATGTGGCGCAGATGCCTGAAAGCTTCGTCCAGCGCCGTCGCGGTCGTCGCCGCGCAATATTGCGGATAGAGCGGGGCGAGCAGGACTCGGCCGCAGCCGGCCGCCTTCAGCGCGTCGATCCGCTCGGCGATCGCCGGCTTGCCGTAGCGCATCGCATGGTCGACGATCACGTCCGGTCCGAACGCGCCGGCCAGCGCCTTCGCCTGGCGGGCGGTGATCGCCGCCAGCGGCGAGCCCTGCTCGGTCCAGATCTGGCGATAGGCATGGGCGGATTTCTTCGGTCGCGTGGTGAGGACGAGGCCGTGGAGGATCGGCTGCCAGACGAGCTGCGGAATCTCGACCACGCGGGGATCGGAGAGGAACTCGCGCAGATAGAGCCGAACCGCGCCCGGCTCCGGCGCATTCGGCGTGCCGAGGTTGATCAGCAGGATGCCGATCTTCGCCTTCGGGATCCGCGGATGATCGGGCGGCGGCGTCAATGCGGCGCTCCGATCAAGATCGGCAGCCGGCGCACCCGCTGCCCGCTGAGCGAGAAATAGGCATTGGCGACGGCCGGCGCGGCGACCGGCACGGCAAGCTCGGTGACGCCGCCGGGTGCCTCCTCGCTTTCCATCAATTCGACGCTGATCTCGGGCGCGTCGCGCAGGTTCGGCAGGCCGTAGGCGCCGAGGCTGAGCGCGTCGGGCACGCCGCGCACGATGTTCAGCGGCTTGCCGGTCGCGGCCGAGATGCCGTGGATCAGCCCGCCCTCGATCTGCTGCTTGACGATCTCGGGGTTGACCGTCCGGCCGCAATCGACCGCGCACACCGCGCGCAGCACCCGCAGCCTCTGGTCCGCCGTCACCTCGACCTCGACCAGAACGGCGATGAAGGAGCCGAAGGCGGCGTGACAGGCAATGCCCATGCCGCTCCCCGGCGGGCCGCCGTCCCAGCCGCCGAGCGAGGTCGCGGTCGACAGGCAGCGGGCGAGGCGCGGATTGGCGCCGAGCAGGCCCATCCGGAAGGAGAGCGGCTCCATCCCCCAGGCACGGGCAAGCTCGTCGATGAAGCTCTCGGTGAAGAAGGCGGTGTAGCTATGCGCCTCGCCGCGCCAGGAGCCGGTGCGGATGCCGATCTCGGTCGGGACATGATCGACCGCGATATTGGCGATGCCGTAGGGCGGCTGGGCGCCCGCCGCGGCGGCGGCGTCGGGGCGAACCAGCCAGGGCGTCGCGCCGATCCGCGCGGCGACCTCGCTCGCGGTCGCCGGGGCGGCGATCCTCGCCTGCCAGGCATGGAGCCGGCCCTGCTGCACCCAGGCGGTCATCTGCGCCGCCGCCGCCGGACGGAAGCTGTCGCACTCGATTTCCTGGATGCGCGGCCAGGTGAGCTGGACGGGCCGGCGCAGCCGGGTGGCGATGATCGCCGCCTGGGCGATTGCGTCCATCTCCAGCTTGCGGCCGTAGCCGCCGCCGACCGGCATCGGGTAGATCGTGACCTGGTCCTCGCCATAGCCGGCGGCATTTGCCGCGGCGGCGCGGGCGAGGCCCGGCGCCTGGGTCGGCGCCCAGATCTCCAGCCGGTCGCCGGTGACCCGCGCGGTCGCGCACAAGGGCTCGATCGCCGCCGAGGGGGCGAGGCCGACCTCGTAGCGGGCGTTGACCGGGCTGGCGCCGGGAAAGGGGCCGCCGACGTCGCCGATCGTCACCACCCGGTCGGCGCTGCCGCCGTCGAGCGAAGCGGCGAGCGCGGCCGAGATGCTGCGATCGTCGGCGGCGGGATCGGGGCGGGCGAAGCGCGGCCGCAGCGCGTTCAGCGCCCGGCCCGCCGCCCAGCCGTCGGTCGCCGCCACCGCCACCCATTCGGGATTGCTGAGTATGGCGAGGGCGCCCGGGACTTGGTTTGCGGCGGCGCGATCGATGCCGGCCAGCGTGCTTCCGGGCGGCCCGCTACGCACCGCGGCATGGACCATGTCGGGCAGCCGCACGTCGGCGGCGAAGCGCGCGGAGCCGTCGATCTTGGCCGGGACGTCGAGCCGCGGCAGCGGCTGCCCGGTCAGGCGATGGTCGGTGCCGGCCCGCAGCACCGGCTCGACCGGCGGCTCCAGCCCGGCCGCCTCCTCGGCCAAGGCGGCGAAGGGCAAGCGGTCGGCGCCGCGCCAGACGAAGCCGTCATGCGTGTCGAGCTCCTGCCAGTCCGCATTCCAGCGCCGCGCCGCGGCCATGGCGAGCAGCGCCCGCGCCGCCGCCCCGGCCGCGCGCAACGGGCCCTCGAACGCGCGGATCGAGGTCGAGCCGCCGGTGATCATCAAAGCGTGATTGGCCGCGAAGCGCCGCGCCGACCAGCGGCCGGCGCCCCGGAGGAAGCCCGGCAGCTCGCTGTCGTCGGCCGCCGCCTCGGCGAGCAGCCGGTTGGCATAGAGCGGGGAGAGCGGCGCCGGCTCGACCGAGACGGTCCGCCAGTCGGCGCCGAGCTCGTCGGCGAGGATTTGGGGCAGGCTGGTCCAGACCCCCTGGCCGAGCTCGGCCTGCGGCACCGCGACGATCACCCGCCCGTCCACGCCGAGCTTCAGGAAGGCATTGATCACCGCCTCGCCGGGCGCGGCGCGCAGGTTCGACGCATAGGCCCGCGGCCACAGCTCCCAGGCGAGCAACAGGCCGAGCCCGGCGCCCCCGCCGATCAGCAGGGTGCGGCGGCTGATGCCCTTCCTCTGTCCCGCGGTCGCCATGCGGCGAGTGATAGAGGCGCGAGCGATGGGGGGCTAGGGGATTGGGGGGTTAGACTGGGGACTGGGGACTGGGGACTCGGGACTGGGGACTGGCAGGAGCGCGGGACCAGTTTCCCAGTCCTCAGTCCCTAGTCCCCATACCGCTTGATTCCCCGGCCCTTCTTCGGCACTGCCGAACCATGGCCGCCCGGATCTACCAGCGCTCCAAGAATGCGATGCAGTCGGGCAAGGCCCGCGCCGGCGAATGGCTGCTCGAGTTCGAATCGGCGCGGCGCAAGCGGCCCGATCCGCTGACCGGCTGGTCCGGCGGCGCCGAGACCCAGGAGCAGGTCCGCCTCTCCTTCCCGACGCTGGAGGCCGCCCAGGCCTATGCGATGCGCGAAGGCATCGACGCCCATGTCGTCCCTGCCGCCAAGCCGAAGCTCAAGCTCCAGTCCTACGCCGACAATTTTCGCTGACACGGGGCTCGACGCCCCGGTTCGGCCTATGGCGCCGCAACGCGTTGCGCGCACCCACCCCTAACCCCTCCCCTTTCCGGGAGGGAACTCAGCCGAGCAGATCTTCCGCGAGCAGCAGCAGCATCCTGACGTCGATCGCGCAGCCTTCGGCGCGCTTGGCGGCGACGAAGGCGGCCACCTCGTCCACCGGCACGAGATGCACGACGATATCCTCGCCCTCGACGCCGCCGCCCTCCCCCGTCCGCGTCAGCCCTTCGGCGCGGAGCAGCCAGAAGCCTTCGGAGACCATGCCCGGCGAGGAATAGAAATAGCCGAGCTCGGTCATCCGTTCGGCGCGGTAGCCGGTCTCCTCCTCCAGCTCCCGGATCGCGGCACTCTGGACCGCCTCGCCTTCCTCCTCGTCGCCGATCAGGCCGGCCGGCAGCTCCAGGCAATTGCGGCCGAGCGGCACTCGATATTGCTCGACGAGGACCACCTTGCCCTCGTCGAGCGCGAGGATCACCGCGGCGCTGATGCTGCGCGTGCGCGAGACATATTCCCAGCTGCCGCGCTTGCGCACGGCGAGATATCTGCCCTCCCAGACGATGTCGGACTCGTCGCTCACAAGGTGATCAGGCGGTTCGGCAGCTCGTCCGGATTGTCGGCGCGCGGCGGCAGGACCGGTGCGAGCACGGCGCCGATCTGCTCGACCGCGCGCACCATGCCGTCGCCGGGCCGGCCCTGCTTCACCTCGTCGATCAGCACCGCCATCGCCGCGCCCCAGGTCTCGGGCTCGACCCGGCTGGCGATCGCCGCGTCGGCGACGATCTCGGCGCGCCGCTCGGCGAGCGAGAGGTAGAGAAGGACGCCGGTGCGGCCGCGCGTCTTCAGCTCGCAGCTCGCCCGGAACAGCTCGACCGCCTTGCGGTGGACACGCCGCGACTTGGTGCTGCCCGGCGTCAGCGCCATGCGGAGCGGCATCCAGGCGAGCACGACGCGCACGAACAGGAACGTGGCGGCGAGCTTCACGAACATGTAGAGCATGACCAGCTCGCGGCTCAGCTCCGCGTTCCAGCCGAGCACCAGGCTCGCCGCCCAATCGACCAGGCTCTGCGGCGCGAACGCCCAGAAGGCCGGCACGAACAGCATCAGCAGCACCGCATAATGGAGCGCGACGTCATGATAGGCGTCCGAGCGCGCCGCGACGATGGTCACGATCTCGCCGTCGCTCGCCGCCTCGGCCTTCGCCACCGCCTCGGCGATGCGGGCGCGGTCCTCGTCGCTGATCGGCGCCATCACCATCCCCCCGACGCTCCGCCGCCGCCGAACGAGCCGCCGCCGCCGGAAAAGCCGCCGCCGCCACCACCCCACGAGCCGCCGCCACCGCCGCCCCAATCGCTGCCGCCGCCGCCCCAGGAGGAGCCGCCGCCGCGCCGATTCAGATTGCTCAGCGCCGCGCCCATCAGCATCCAGCCGAGGCCGCCGCCGGGGCCTTGGCCATAGCCCTGGCCCGGTCCCCAGATCGAGACGCCGCGCCGGCCGCGATAGCGCCGGCCTCCGAGCCCGGCGCCAAGGGCGGGCAGGATGATGAACAGGAAGATTCCGCCCCAGACGATGAGCGGCCCGATCGAGACGCCGCGATTGCGGTGATGGCGGCCGCCGCCGCTCGCCTGGCGCTGATTCTCCGCCTGCTGCGCCGCCACCGCCGCCTGCTCGGCCGCCTCCGGAGGCGCCTGCAATTGCTGGATCAGGGCATCGGCGCCCGCCATGATGCCGCCCGGATAATCGTTGTCGCGGAAGCGCGGCAGCATCTGCTGGTTGACGATCTGGCTGGACAGGGCATCGGTCACGATCCCTTCGAGGCCGTAGCCGACCTCGATCCTGACCTTGCGCTCGGTCGGCGCGACCAGCAGGATGATGCCGTTGTTCGCATTCCGCTGGCCGATCCCCCAGGCGCGGCCGAGCTGATAGCCGTAATCCTCGATCGTCAGATTCTGCAGGCTCGGCACGGTGGCGACGACGAGCTGCCGGCTGGTCGCCCGCTGCAGCGCATCCAGCCTTTGCGTGAGCTCCTGCTCCTGCTGGGGATTGAGCAGGTCGGCCTGGTCGACGACGCGGCCGCTGAGCGGCGGGAAGTCGACTGCAAGCGCCGGCGCCGGCGCGGTGAACAGGAAGGCGAAGAGCAGGAGGATGCGCGTAATCACAGGATATGGTCCTCGGCGGCGATCTCCGCATCGGTCTGGCGGGAGCGCAGGCGGGCGATGATCGCGGCGCTGCCGGCGTCGATCCCGCCCGGATAATCGCCTTCGCGGAAGCGGGGGAGGATGCGCTCGTTGATCACCCGGGCGGCATAGGGGTCGGTCACCCGGCGCTCCAGCCCAAGGCCCACTTCGATCCGCACCTTGCGCTCGTTCGGCGCGACGATCAGCAGGATGCCGTCATTGTGCGCACGGCTGCCGATCCCCCAGGCCCGGCCAAGCTGCACGCCAAAATCCTCGATGCTGCGGCCCTGCAGGCCGCTCACCGTCACGATCACATATTGCGGACCGACCTCGCGCTCCAGCGCGTCGGAAGCGGCCGTCAGGCGCTGCTCCTCGGCGGCCGGAAGCAGGTTCGCCTGGTCGACGACGCGCCCGGTCAGCGTCGGAAAGACGGGCGGCGCTCCCCAGGCCGAGCCGTTCGCCACCGCGGCGGCATCGGCCGCCGCCGGCGGCGCGCTGCCGCACGCGGCCAGCGCCAGCGCAAGGGCGGCGAGGAGAAAGGCCGGGCTTCGCACGCCCCTGTCCAGCCTATTGGCCGTTGCCGAAATCGACCGTCGGCGCGTGCTGCGCATTCTCTTCCGCCTGGAAGGGCTGCATCGGCTGGCTGCCGTAGATGACGCGGGCGCCAATCACGGCCGGGAAGGTGCGGATCGTGGTGTTATAGTCCTGCACCGCCTGGTTGTAGTCCCGGCGGGCGACCGTGATCCGGTTCTCCGTTCCTTCGAGCTGCGACATCAGGGTCACGTAATTCTGGTTGGTGTGGAGCTCCGGATAGGCTTCCTGGAGCCGCTGCAGCGAGAGGGTCAGGCGGCCCTGCGCCTCGCTGAAGGCGCGCATCGCATTCGGATCGGTGAGCTGCTCCGGGGTGACGGTGATGCGGGTCGCGCTGGCCCGGGCCTCGGTCACCTCGCGCAGCACGTTGCGCTCCTGGGCGGCGGCGGCGCGCACGGTCGAGACCAGATTGGGGACGAGGTCGGCGCGGCGCTGATACTGGCTCTGGACGTCGGCCCATTTCGCCTTGGCATTCTCCTCTGCGGTCGGGATGGAGTTCACCCCGCAGGCAGTGAGGAACAGGAGGACGGGCATCACGATCGCGGTCAGAATGCGGGTCCGGGTCGAGTTCATGTTCGGGCCCCTCCTTCTCAACGGGCCGTAGCGGACGTAAGCATTCGCTTTCGGCTCCGCAACGGGGGAGGCAAGAGATGCTCAGAGAGTTCAGGGACTTCATCGCCCGCGGCAACGTCCTCGATCTTGCGGTCGCGGTGATCATCGGCGCCGCCTTCGCCAAGATCACCACCTCGCTGACCGAAGACGTGATCATGCCGGTGCTCGGCTGGCTGTTCGGCGGCTTCGATTTCTCGAACCGCTACATTCCGCTCGGCCCGATCCCGCCCAATTATCATGGCCCGATGACCTATGCGGGGCTCAAGGCGGAGGGCGTGCCGATGCTCGGCTGGGGCGCGTTCGTCACGGTGGTGCTGAACTTCCTGATCCTCGCCTTCATCATCTTCCTGTTCGTCCGCAGCGCGAACCGGATCGTGGCGAAGAAGGCGGAGGCGCCGGCCGAGCCTGCGGCGGAGCCCGCCGACGTGGCCCTGCTGCGCGAGATCAGGGACGAGCTGCGGAAGAAGGCCTAGCGGTTCCTCGGCGAAGGCCGGGGCCCAGTTCCTTCGGCTCCAGCCATGCTATCGCATGGATTGTTTGCTGGACCCCGGTCTGCACCGGGGTGACGGGCTGTTGGGCCCGTCACTTCACATTAACCGGACAATTCCTATATAAGACCCTGCCGGCTTCGGCCGGCTATGGCGATAAACTGCGGCGTGCAATAGGCGCAGCGGACCCGGGGGCAGTACCCGGCGGCTCCACCAGAAAGACCCTTCGAGGGTCGTCCTGATGGGGCCGAACCAGGATCGACGTGTGTTGAAAAGCGCTGTTTTTGCCCGGCCTGAATGCGCCGTAAAACCGTTCAAAACCACAAGTGCCAACGACAACGAGGCGCTCGCGATTGCCGCGTAACTCGGTCCTCACGGACTAGGTTACTAAGGACAAAAGCGCGGTTCGGGCCGCACCGGGCAACAGAAGCGGATTCCAGCGGCCCCGGGGGGGCCGGGCAACAGAACCCCCCGACCCTTTCCGCCGGCGCGGAGCACCGGGCAACGGAAGCTCCCCACCTTCCCTTCATTTCGCCGTTCAGGATCGGCTATGCGCGGCGCATGACGCTCGTGCCGACCATGCGATGCCATGCAATGGCGGAGGCCCTCGCCTTCTACACCAACGTGCTCGATTTCCGGCTCGCCGACCTCTGGCCAGAGACCGGCGATCCCGCCTTCGCCGTGCTGGTGCGCGGCGGCCACGAGCTGCATATTTCCTCGCACGGCGGCGACGGCACGTTCGGCCAAGCGGTCGCGGTGCTGGTCGAGGATGTGGATGCGCTGTTCGCCGCCTTCGTCGCGCGCGGGCTCGATCCCTCCGCCAGGCCCGAATCGCCGGTGCACCAGGGGCCGCTCGAGCAGAGCTGGGGCACGCGGGAATTCTATGTCGACGATCCGAGCGGCAACACCTTGCGCTTCATCCAGCGCCGCTGACCCCTGTCGGGCTGCCGCCCCGGGCTGGAACATGTTAAGCCGCGCGCGATTGAGCCCGTGGAGAAGGAGAGATGCTCATGAAGCCGCGCCTCGTCATGCTCGCCGCGATCGCAGCGCTTGCCGCCTGTCAGGCCAAGACCCAGCAGAGCGTGCAGAACCAGTTCAACCAGACCGAGGCCTCGATCCGGAACACCGCCGAGACGATCGAGAATGCGACCGAGGTCTCGACCCGCGCCGCCGCCAACGAGATCGACGCCCAGGCGAACAGCATCTCCAACCGCGTCGATGCGGTCGAGCGCGCCGCAACCGGCCGTCCGGCCAACGGCAATAGCGGCAAATAGCCGCGAGGCGCGGCACCCGCCGCGGTAATTCCCATTTTCTCCCAGGCGGGCGTTGCCGGGCAAGCCGGCACCATCCCGGTAACCGCCCGCTGCCGGTCAGGATCGGGATCAGACCGGCGTCGGGACCGCGATGAGCGCCTCCGGTCCAACCCCACCCGCCGCCGAGAGCAGCTCCCTGGTGAGGGCTTCGGGGTCGTCGAGCATGACGTCGTGGCCGCACGCCACCTCGCTTGTCGTCCAGCCGCGCGCCTTCGCGCGGCGGTAGGAGCCGGTAAAGGGCGTGCCCTCCCAGCCGGACGCGAAGATGAAGTGGTTGCGCGAAATCGGAGAGGCCGCGCCGCTCTGCCGGAGCGGCTGCTGGAAGGTCGCCAGCGGCTGGGGCGTGCACTGCCGGTCCACCCAATCGCGATCCCGCGCGTTGACGTTGAAGATTTCGGCCGGGATCGGAGGCACGCGCCAGCCTTCGCCATGGTCGTCGGCGAGACTGAGCTGCATTCCCCTCTGGTCGGCGGGAAGAAGATCGTGGAGGCATTCGCCATCCTCGAGCAGGAAGGCATCGAGATAGACGAGGGCGGCGATCCGATCGGGTACCGCCTCCGCGACGCCGCTGATCACGCAGCCGCCATAGGAGTGGCCGCAGAGGACCACTGCATCGAGCCCTTCCCAGCGGATCAGATTGACGACGTCGTCAACGTGCACCTGAAGATCGATGTCGCGCGACAGCAGGTGGCTCCGCTCCCCCACGCCGGTGAGCGTCGGCGTGAACACCTGATGCCCCCGATCGACGAGCGCGCGCCTAACCCGCGCCCAACACCAGCTGCCATGCCAGGCGCCGTGGACCAGAACGAATGTCGCCATTGCGCGTCTCCCCTGTGCGGCGCTTTGCATAGCATGGATGGGCCGGCCGGTAATGCGCATGTTCCGACAGGTGAGGCGCCGCTCATTCGGACCATCGCGGCGGCTTGATTTCTCCGGGCCTTCGCATAGCTAAACCTGCATGTGGCTTCTGGATCGTCTGCTCCGCCGGCTGGTGCGGCGGGGCGAGTTCGGGATCGTCGATCATGACGGCAGGGCCTATGCCTATGGCGCTCCGGACCCCGAGCTGGAGCCCGTCTCCATCCGCTTCACCGATGGCCGCGTCGCCGGCGCCATCCTGCGCCGGCCCGAGCTCGGCACCGCCGAAGCCTATATGGACGGGCGGCTGCTGTTCGACCGTGGCGACATTCTCGGTCTCATCCTGCTGGTCACCGCCAACCACCGCTGGGAGGACGGCGCCCCGCATCGCCGCGGCGTCGGCCTTGCGGACCGGCTTCGCGCGTGGCTGACCGCGCGCAACCGCGCGCAGCGGGCCAGGCGCAACGTCGCCCATCATTACGACATCGGCAACGCGCTCTACCGCCTCTTCCTCGATGCGGACCTGCAATATAGCTGCGCCTATTTTACCGATCCCGGGATGAGCCTCGAGGCCGCGCAGGAGGCCAAGAAGGCGCATATCGCCGCCAAGCTCCATCTG
Source organism: Sphingomonadaceae bacterium (assembly GCA_019239785.1). Lineage (GTDB taxonomy): Bacteria > Pseudomonadota > Alphaproteobacteria > Sphingomonadales > Sphingomonadaceae > Allosphingosinicella. The sequence continues at coordinate 1,625 of JAFAZM010000249.1, read as the reverse complement.
AAGCCCGGGATGAAGGTGCTCGACATCGGCTGCGGCTGGGGCGGGACGGCGCTCTATCTGAACCGCGAATTCGACGTCGACGTGCTCGGCGTCACCCTCTCCGAGGAACAATTGAAGCTGGCGCGGGAACGCGCCGCCGCCGCCGGCGTCGCCGACCGGGTGCGCTTCGAGCTGGTGGACTATCGCAGCGTCGGCGGGACCTTCGACCGCATCGTCTCGATCGGCATGTTCGAGCATGTCGGCGCGGCGCATTATGACGAGTTTTTCGGCCAGGCGCATCGCCTGCTCGCGCCCGACGGGGTGATGCTGCTGCACACGATCGGCCGCTTCGACCGGCCGAGCGCCGGCGATGCCTTCGCCGACAAATATATCTTCCCCGGCTATCACCTCCCGAACCTCTCGCAGATCGTCTCGGCGAGCGAGCGCTGGCGCTTGATCGCGTCCGACGTGGAGGCGCTCCGCGTCCATTATGCCTACACCCTGCGCCACTGGCTGGAGCGCACCCGCGCCAACCGCGCCCGGATCGTCGAGCTCTACGACGAGCGCTTCTTCCGGATGTGGGAAGTCTATCTCGCCGGCGCGCTCGCCATGTTCGAGCTTGGCGGCGCCTGCGTCTACCAGGTCCAGTATCTCCGCGACCGCTGGGCGGTGCCGCTGACCCGCGACTATCTCGGCGAGACCGAGCGGAGGCTCACCGAAGGCATGCCGCGCGCCGCTGCATGAAAAGGGCCCCGCATCGCTGCGGGGCCCTTCGTCATTCAGCTAAAGCGATTTCTAGTCGGATGGACTCATTCGACGACTCGGAAATCGCGGCAATACAAAAACCTGGAGCGGTCGATCTGATGCAATCAGATCAACCGCTCTAGGATGAACCGGCTCAGCCGTCGTCCCTGGTCAGAAAAGCGGGGGCGAATTCGGGCGCCGGGCCCTCGTCGCCGCCGCGCTCCGGGCGCGGGCCGCGATCGCCGCGGCCTTCGCCCCGATCGCCGCGGTCTCCGCGCTCACCCCGGTCGCCACGCCCTTCGCCGTCACGGCGGGGGCCGCGGTCGCGACCGCCGTCGCGGCGGGGGCCTCGGCCCCGGTCGCCGCCGCCGTCGCGGCGCGGACCGCGATCGCCACGATCACCGCGGTCGCCACGCTCGCGCGGCTCGCGCGGCGGGCGGGTGTCCTCGAGCTCCTCGCCGGTCTCCTGGTCGACGACGCGCATCGACAGGCGGACCTTGCCGCGCGGATCGATCTCCAGGACCTTGACCTTGACCTCCTGGCCCTCGGCCAGGGCGTCGCGGACATTCTCGACCCGCTCGTTCCTGATCTCGGAGACGTGGACGAGGCCGTCCTTGCCGCCCATGAAGTTCACGAAGGCGCCGAAATCGACGATGTTGACGACCTTGCCCTGGTAGACCTTGCCGACCTCGGGCTCCTCGACGATGCCCTGGATCCAGCGCTTCGCCGCCTCGATCTGGCTGAGATCCGACGAGCTGATCTTGATCACGCCCTCGTCGTCGATGTCGACCTTGGCGCCGGTCTCGGCGACGATCTCGCGGATCACCTTGCCGCCGGTGCCGATGACGTCGCGGATCTTCGCCTTGTCGATCTGCATCGTCTCGATCCGCGGCGCGTGGGCG
>JAFAZM010000188.1 GCA_019239785.1 Sphingomonadaceae bacterium | reverse complement strand
GACGAGCTCCGGTTGATGGGGCTGGGCTTCATCCTCGTCGTCTGCCTCTATATCGGCATGTTCGTGGCGATGCTGGTGATGGGCATCGTCGTCGCGATCGTCGCCGTCGCGACCGGCTCGCCCGCCGCGCTGGCGACCCTGCTTGTCGTCTTCGGCCTGATCCTGATGTGCGGCACCCTCTATGCCGAGGTCCGGATCTCGCTCGCCTTTCCGCTCAGCTTCGTGCGGCGCGACTTCATCATCGGGGAGGCCTGGCGGCTCAGCCGGGGCCGCTTCTGGACCCTGTTCGGCGCCTATTTCGTCCTCGCCCTCCTTTATTCGGTGCTTGCGTCCCTGCTCCTCGGGCTCGCCATCGCGCCGCTCGTCTCCGAGCTGACCCAGGCTTCCCAATCGCCCGACGCGATCCGCGCCGCCTTCCAGCACGAGCTGGAGCTGGTGACGGGGCCAAGCGCCGTCGGGATCGCGGTCTGGCTCGGCTTCGCCCTGCTCGGCGGCCTCGCCCTCGCCTTGTTCGGCGGCGCGGTCGCGACCGCGGCGCGCGACCTCCTCGCCGGGGATCCGGCGCTGGCCGAGCCGCCGCGCGGGTGAGGCGATGACGAGCGGCGGCCGCATCGTCCGCGGCGGCTTCGGCCTGCTCGCGGCGCAGCCGCTCGCGGTCCTGGTCTGGACGATCTTCTATGTCGCGACCGCGGTCGCTCTGGCCTTCGCGGTTCGCCTCGGCTTGCCGGTCGAGCCGCCGCCGGGCGCCGCCAACGATCCGGTTGCGCTGGCCATGTCGTTCGGCAGCAGCCTGCTGCTGTACCTCGTCAACATGTGCCTCTACGTGATCGTGCTGACCGCGGCCATGCGGAGCGTGCTCCAGAGGTCCCGGCCGGCCTTCGCCTTCCTGCGCCTCGGCGCGGACGAACTGCGCCTGTTCGCGCTCGTCTTTTTCTTCATGATTCTCTTCTACGTCGGGCTGCTTGTCGCGGTGATCCTTCTCGCCGTCGTCACTGCGCTCTTCCTGACCGCATTCGGGACCGGGCCGGCAGCGACCGCGGCCCTCATCGTCGACGCGGCGATGGTCTTCATGCTTGCGGCCTGGCTGTTCGTCCGCTTGTCGCTGTCCCTGCCTCTGACCCTGCTGCGCGGCAGCTTTACCATCTCCGAATCCTGGCGGCTGACTCGCGGGCGCTTCTGGACTTTGTTCGGGGGCTTCTTCCTGATCTATCTGGTGGTGCTATTGATCATCGCGGGCATCGTCGCGGCGACGATGGGCGATTATCTCGCCGAGCTGGCACAAAGAGGCGTGACGGACGAAACACTCGATCTGGCTGCCCGGCACCAGATGGCCCGCCAGCTCGGGCCGATCGATCTGCCCATGTTGCTCGGTTGGCTCGCGAGCGGGGTCGGCTCCGCGGTCGGCGTCGGCCTCCAGGGCGGCGCCTTCGCCGCCGCGGCGCGCGATCTCGTGGACGTCCAGGCGGAGATGGCGGAGACCTTCGCCTGATCGTTTCAGCGAGGCTTAGCGAACGGCCTCCGCATAGACGCTGATCTGCGGGTGTGTGTGATCGGAAACCGGGTGTTGCGCAGCGCACGCCTCGGTCGCCGCCCCCTGCCTTCACCGCCCGCCGCTTCGTCGGCAATGTCCATGCCCGGCCGCAGCATCTACGGCTTGCGGCCGATATACTGGACGTAGCCTTCCCCATAGAGGATGCGCGACATCCAGTGGTAGCGGTCGTAGTGGAGCGGCGCGAAGAATTTTCGAATGTCGCTCCTGACGCAATAGGTTTCGAGCCGCCGGACCTCGCCGAAACCTTCTTCCTCGTACCAGGATTCGACGACGGCCGGCGTGCATTCGTTAGTCCAGCAGGTGGGGCATTGGATGAAATTGCGCAGGAAGACGCAATAATCCCAGCCGAACAGGCTCTTGAGAAAATCGCCATCGAGCGACTGACCCGCATGGGCGCGGGCGTCCGCGACGACCTTATCGACGACGGCATCGATCGTGTCCGGCCGGATCGTGTCGATCAGCATCTTGAACTCGGCGTCGCGCCGGTAATGCTCCCTCAGCGCCGGCATGATGACACCCTGCATCACCCCGCCGCAGGGGCCGTAGGAGGTAAAATAATAGCCACCGTGCTTCGTCACGCGGGCGCCTTCCGCAAAGCCGCGGCGGACATGGCCCATTGTCTCGAGCTGGACCAGAACGCCGTTGACCGAGACGAAATCGAAGCTTTCATTCTCAAAGGGCAGAGCGAGAACATCGCCGTGCAGGAGATCGACCCGGCATTCGAGATCAGTGAGATTGGCGGAAAGGGGCTCGATCCACCCTTCGCCGATGTCGCAACCGACAATCTGAGCGACGCCCAGACTGTGAAGCTTGCGTATCATGGCGCCGATATTGCCGCATCCGGCGTCCAGCGCCGTCTTGCCTTTGAACCAATCGGGATCGATTCCGAATGTCGTCCCGTCATATTGGCCGACAATCCGTCGGAAGGTTTCCGGGTCTGCGGAGATTTCCCGATGCTGAGCCTCGTAGATCCGGCGCGTAACCTCGGCGTGAAAGCCGCTCGGTTGGTCGTTCATGCAGGAAACCTAAGCTCTTCGTCCCAGCGGGGCAACGGCATCCACCTCTGCTCGAGGAAGCCCATGAAATCCGCCATCATCTTCATGGAACAGTTCGTGCGGGGATAGAGAGCAGCAGTCCGGCGGGTTCCCGATCACTTTCGTATCGATCGCGTGGCGGCGGCGGGCCGGCAACGCCGGGACACCTGATCGGATCGGAGCCCGGACGGCGCTTCGACCCGCTTCTCCAAGCGACAGGCGACGCCGCTTCCACGAACATGGCCTTGACCCGGGTCCGTTCACCCTCGAAAAGCGCGCACCGCATCGGGGCGCTTAGCTCAGTTGGTAGAGCATCTCGTTTACACCGAGAGGGTCGGCGGTTCGAGCCCGTCAGCGCCCACCAGCCTTCGCAAAAGGCTGCAAGAAGAAATTCTTGCACGCGAAGTCGCAAAGAACGCGAAGAGGATCGGGCTCGGTCCCGGCATCTTCGCGTGATACAATTCAGACGCCTCCAACGGCAGGGGGCCGGAAGATTCCCTACAAATTTCGGATCAATTTCACCGCCACCGCCGCCCAAGGGGGGTCGGTGACCACCGTCTGGCGCTGCCCGGCGCCGAGCGGCAGCAGCTGGAGCCGGTCGCCCTCGCGGCCGATCAGGCGGCCGAACAGGAAGCGGCCGCCGGGGCGGGGGACGAGCAGGTCGCGGTTCAGCGCGCCCGCATAGGCCTCCGGCTCCAGCCGCTGCAGCCACAGCTCGTCGCCGCTGCGATAATCGCCGATGCCGGACTGGACCTGCATCGCGACCAGCCCGGGGGCCGCGGCCGGCGGCACCGCGACGCCCTCGCGGCGCGGCGCATGGGCGCCCTCATGGTCGAGCGTCGCTGCGAGCGGGATCGCCTCGCGCTCCGGCAAGGCGACGAGATCGGCCGCCTCGACCCCCAGCGCCTTCGCGATCCGGTTCAGCCAGCCGACCGAGAGGGTGCGCGCGCCGGTTTCGAGCCGCCCGATCGTCTGCGGCGTGGTCGGCGGCTCGCACCGCGCGGCGACGTCATGCAGGGTCATGCGCCGGGCGCGGCGGACCTCGCGAAGGCGGGTGATCATCGGAGGCTCCTAACCAATGTGGTTCGCGTTGTGTGTCATGATTGAGCCTTAATGGCAAGGTGTGGGCGTGGGCGCGAGGGACGTCACGGCACCATTGTGCCGTGACGTCGGACGGGCTCAGCCGGCTTCGGGCCGGCCGCTCCGTCGGCCGGCCGGGCCGGCTCCCGCGCAGCTTGGTGCTGCGCCGGGGTCGGCCGCGCCTCAGCCGAACGTGAAGTCCGAGGCGTGGAGCTGGTTCGGCTTCAGCCCCTCGACCAGGATGGAATCGCCGGTCCCCCAGGTGATCAGGGTGTCGTGGCCGATCTTGGTGAGGGTGAGATCGGTGAAGTCGTCGACGCCCGCTATGCCCTCGAAGCGGATCGTGTCGTGGTTCTGGAAGTCGGTGATCCGGTCGTGGCCGTCATTGGCGCCGAAGACGAACAGGTCCTGGCCCTGGCCGCCGGTCAGCACGTCGTCGCCGCCGCCGCCGACCAAGATATCGTCGCCCTTGCCGCCGTCGAGCGTGTCGTTGCCGGATGCCTCGGGCGTCGGCAGGTCGGCGACGTCGCGATAGGTGACGATCGGGCCCGACGTGCCGGTATTGTGCGTGTCGACGATGACCCGGCCGTCGCCATAGAGGATGTCGTCGCCCTTGCCGCCGGTCAGCACGTCGTCGCCGCGGTCGCCGGCGAGCAGATTGGCCCCATTGTCGCCGGTCAGATTGTCGGCATAGATCGAGCCGGACAGATTCTCGAAGCCGTCGAGAGTCATCATCCCTTGCTCGGTGTCCTGGGCCGCGCCCTGCAGCGCGAGCGAGACGGTGACGCCGGCGGCGCTGATGTCGCTCTGGTTGCCGTAGAGCGAGAGCGTGTCGGTGCCGGTGCCGCCGTGCAGCAGATGATTGCCGGTGCCGACCTCGATCAGATCGTTGCCGCCGCCGCCGGAGAGGATGTCGTTGCCGGTGACGCCGGACCCGTCCGAGCCGCCCCAGATCCAATTGTCGCCGCCGTCGCCGGTCAGCACGTCGTTGAAGCGCGTCCCGGAGACATGCTCGATGCCGATGAGCGTATCCATGCCCTGCGAGCCGGTATTCTGCGCGACGCCCTGGAGGTTGAGGTCGACGGTGACGCCGGCGGTCGCGCCGACGCTGTAGGCGGCGCGGTCGAGCCCGGCGCCGCCGTCCAAGATGTCGTCGCCGGCCGAGCCCTGCAGGAAGTCGTCGCCATTGCCGCCCTTCAATATGTCGTTGCCGCCATTGCCGCGCAGGTAATCGTGGCCGTCGCCGCCGAACAGCAGATTGACCCCGTCGTCGCCGATGATCTGGTCGTCGAAGGCCGAGCCGGTAACGTTCTCGATATTGACCAAAGTGTCGTGGCCGCCGAAGCCGTCGGTGGCGAAGCCGCCGAGCAGGCTCACGAATGCGGCCGCCGCATCCGAGGCGTAGCTCGCCGTGTCCGAGCCGCCGCCGCCGTCGAGATAATCGTCGCCGGCGCCGCCCTCGAGGATGTCGTTGCCCGCAGCGCCGGCGCCGGGGAGGGTGCTGGTATCCAGGGTGGTGACGATCGGCCCCGAGGTGCCGGTGTCGTGCGTGTCGGCCATCGTCCGGCCGTCGCCGTAAAGCGTGTCGTTGCCGGCGCCGCCGAACAGCAGGTCGTCGCCGAGATCGCCGAGCAGGACGTTGGCGTTGCCGTCGCCGGTCAGGCTGTCGGCTTGGATCGAGCCCGAGAGATTCTCGAAGCCGTTCAGGACCATCATCCCCTGCTCGGTGTCCTGCGCCCCGCCCTGCAGGAGCAGGGAGACGGTGACGCCGGCGGCGGTGATGTCGGTCTGGTTGCCGAAGAAGGATAAGGTGTCGTTGCCGGTGCCGCCGTCGAGCTGGTGGTTGCCGGTGCCGACCTCGATCAAATCGTTGCCGCCGCCGCCGGAGAGGATGTCGTTGCCGGTGACGCCCGAGCCGTCCGAGCCGCCCCAGATCCAATTGTCGCCGCCGTCGCCGGTCAGCACGTCGTCGAAGCGGGTGCCGGAGACGTGCTCGATGCCGATCAGCGTGTCCATGCCCTGCGAGCCGGTATTCTGCGCGACGCCCTGGATGTTGAGGTCGACGGTGACGCCGGCCGTCGCGCCGACGCTGTAGGCGGCGCGGTCGAAGCCGGCGCCGCCGTCGAGGATGTCGTCGCCGGCGCCGCCGTCGAGATAGTCGTCGCCATTGCCGCCGAGCAGGCTGTCGTTGCCGTCCTCGCCGCGCATGAGGTCGTGGCCGTCGCCGCCGTCGAGCAGATCGTTGCCGGCGCGGCCGAGCAGGACGTCGTTGCCGGCGAAGCCGTGCAGGTCGTCGTCGCCGCTGGTGCCGACGAGCGTGTCGTCGCTTGGCGTGCCGTTGAACGTAGGCATGTCCTCAATCCTCCCTGGCGGCGTCCGGCAACGACCGAACACGAGCCCCGGTGCGCCGAGCGGCAGGGAAGGGGCCTACCCGCCCAGTCCCGGACTCGACCTGGCTGGCTCAGCATAAGCCCATGAAAGTTCCGGTTCAATTCGCGCAAGTAACGGAATGCTTGCCCGGGGTGCCTTTTGGCGCGACAACAGACGAGGAGAGGGGGCTCCGATCATGGCGACGATCACGGCCGACTCGGCGGCGCTGCCGCCGCAGACCGCAGGCAGCAATGCCGCACCCAATGACAGGAGGATCGAGGCGCTCGATTTCGTGCGCGGCGTCGCCCTGTGCGGCATCCTGCTGATGAACATCACCGGCTTCGGCCTGCCCGACGCCTACACCAACCCTGCCAATGCCGGCGGCGCGACAGGGCTCAACCTCTGGGCCTGGATCATCACCCAGGTTGGCTTCGAAGGGACGCAGCGCGCCTTGTTCTCGATGCTGTTCGGCGCCAGCACGATCCTGCTGGTCTCGCGGCTCGAACGATCGGGGCGGACCGACGCCGCCGACATCTATTACCGCCGCAACCTCTGGCTGATCGGCTTCGGCATGGTCAACGCCTTCATCTTCCTCTGGTACGGCGACATCCTCTACGCCTACGGCCTCACCGCGCTCTTCCTCTATCCGTTCCGCAACATGGCGCCGAAATGGCTGATCGTGATCGGCGTCGCCGGCTTCATCGCGGGCGCCGCCTGGAACGGCTACGATACGGTGCGGCTACTCAACAAGCACGAGGCTTATGTCGAAGCGACCGCGGCGCAGGCCGCGCACCGGCCGCTGACCGAGGCGCAGCAAAGCGCGCTGACCGCCTGGAACGACGCGCGCGAGGAGTTCAAGTCGACCCCAGAGGAGATCGGCCAGGCGATCCAGCGCCACCATTCGGGCTATGCGGTGATGTTCTGGCGCGTGGCCGACGCCAATGCCAAGATCCAGAGCTGGTACATGTACCGCTATTTCTTCGACATCTTCTCGATGATGCTGATCGGCATGGCCCTGTTCCGCCTGGGCGTGCTGACCAACGACCGGCCGGCGAGCCTCTATTGGGCGATGCTGATCGGCGGCTATGCGATCGGCTTCACCGTCAACATATTGGAGACGCGCTGGGTGATCGACCATCAGTTCAGCGCGATCTCCTTCGCCCAATCGGGGATCAGCTACGATCTCGGCCGGCTGACCACCACGATCGGTCATCTCGGGGCTTTGCTGCTCTTCGTCCGCTCGGGCGCGCTCGGCTGGCTGCGGCGCGCCTTCGCCGCGGTCGGGCAGATGGCGGTCACCAACTATCTCACCCATAGCGTCGTCTGCGGGATCTTCTTCTCCGGGCTCGGCTATTACGGCGAGCTCGAGCGCTACCAGCTTTATTATGTCGTCTTCACGATCTGGGCCGTGCAGCTGATCGTCAGCCCGCTCTGGCTGAAGCATTTCCGCTTCGGCCCGGTCGAATGGCTCTGGCGCAGCCTCACCTACCTGAAGCCTCAGCCGATGCGCAGGGAGGCGGCAGCGACCGCGCCCGCCTGACGGGCAGCCCGGCCCCGGTCGCCCAGCCGGCGTTTTTCGGCTTGCCGGCCGCAGCCCGTCCCCGCATGATCGGCCGCGATCGGGAAGGGGATGCCCTTGATGTTCTTGGCTTTTGCGGCTTTGCTGGCGACGCAGACGCCGGCCGTACCGGCCGGCTCGGTAGCACAGCCGGCGCGGATCTCGACCGCCACCGGCTATTATGCCGGGGTCGACGAGACCGGTGGCGAAACGCGGCTCAAGCTGGACGACACGCCGCACCGCTACCGCGTGCCGCGCCTTGCCGAGGCCGAGCTCCGGCAATGGGCGCAGTTGATCTCGACCGCCGCACAGCGCGGCTTTGCCCTGCGCGTCCGCTTCGACGGGACGGCGGGCCGGGTGGATGCCCAGGACGCCACGATCACCTATCCGATCTGCTCGCTCTCGGTCGGAAGCCTGCAGCCTCTCGGCGACGAGGCCGCCAATTGCCCGACTTCGGCGGCGGTAGAGCAGCGCAGGAGCTTTGCCCTGATGGCGCAGGGTTTCGCTGCGCGGGCGCAGCCGCGGCTTGCAATCGGGCTGCTGGACGAGGCGCTCGCCGACGAGCACCTGCCGGCGAACGTGCGCGCGATCGGGTTGCGGGCGCGCACCGAAGCGAATGAGGCGGTCGGCCTGGCTGCGGAATGGGCCGGCGCCGAATATGACCGGTTCATGCTCGCGGCTCTGACCGATGCGCGCGCGCGGGTCGCGATCACGCCCGACGACGCCGAAGCCTATTTCGAGGTGGGTTTCATTCTGACCAACCTCGGCGCCTATGACGACGCGCTCGCGGTCTATGCGAACATGGCGCGGCGCTGGCCCGGCGAAGCCTTCCGGATCGCGGTGCGCGAAGGCGCGATCTATCGTCTGAGGGGCGACTATCGGCGCGCGCTCGCCGCACTCGACGATTTCGCGGCCAGGTCGGGGCGGCCCGACGGCATGCGCTTTGCCTATCACCGGGCGTGGACCTTGCTGATGCTCGACCGCTACCGGGAGGCGCTGGCCGAGATCGATCGCGGCCTGGAGTCCCAGCCCGATTACGCCTCGGCCTGGGAATTGCGCTCCTGCGCCAACGCCCAGCTCGGCGCGACCGATGTGGCGCGAAGCGACCAGGAACGCGCGCTGGAGCTCTTCGAGGATATTGCACGGAATGGCGCGCCGGGCGTTCGCGAGGGCATCGACCGGAGCCGGCGGCTGGTGGCGCTGCTGCGCGGGACGACGGGCCGCGCGTCAGCCGAATTGCTGGACCTCGCCTGCCGCGAGCCCTGGCGAAACTATACGCGGACACGCGCCCGCAGCCCCCTGCTTGGCGCGCGTTGATCTCGAGGCGCCGACTTGCCGCTGTAATGCAGTCGGCCTAGGCTGGCCGCATCGGACACTCGCCTAGGGAGGGCCCTCGCCATGATCGTCTATGGAGCCTCGCTGTCGCCGTTCGTGCGCAAGGTGCTGGCCTTCGCCGCGGAGAAGGGGATCGAGGTCGAATCCCGCCCGGTCGACTTCCGGAACAAGCCGGCGGACTTCCTGGAGGCGAGCCCGTTCGGGAAGATTCCGGGCTTTCGCGACGGGGATTTCGCGATCTCCGATTCCTCGGCGATCATCCATTATCTGGAGAAGGTGAAGCCCGAGCCGAACCTGATCCCGACCGATCCGAAGGCCGGCGCGCGGGCGATCTGGTACGACGAATTCTCCGACACGATCCTCGTCGCCTGCGGCGGCAAGATCGTGTTCAACCGCCTGGTCGGGCCGCGCTTCCTCGGCATGCCCGGCGACGAGGAGGCGGCGCGCAAGGCCGAATGCGACGAGCTGCCGCCTTTGCTCGACTATCTGGAGCGAGTCATCCCGGCGAGCGGCTTCCTGGTCGAGGACCGGCTCACCCTCGCCGACATCTCGATCGCAAGCCCGTTCGCGACATTGGACCATGCCGGCACGTGCATCGACGGCGGCAGCCATCCGCGGCTCAAGGCCTATGTCGAGGCGATTCTCGCCCGGCCGAGCTTCGCGCCTCTGGTCGCGCGCGAGAAGGCGTTCCTCAGCCAGGCCGCCTGAAAGGTCCGGCGCGGAGCGTGGCGGCGACTGCTTCGGCGGCCTGCGCGCGACGGCGCTGAATCCGCGCGGCCGCGATCATCTGGAACGGGGAGGCCGATGTCCCAAGCGAGACGGATCGAGGAGATCGCCTCCTACCATGCCCATGTCTATTTCGAGGGCGCGGCGCAGGCGGACGCGGCGCGGCGCCTGCGCACGCGCGTCGCCGAGCGCTTCCCGGTCAGGCTCGGGACCTGGTGGGAGAAGCCGGTCGGCCCGCACGACCGGTCGATGTTCCAGATCGCCTTCGAGACCGGCCTGTTCGCGACCCTGGTGCCCTGGCTGATGCTGAACCATGACGGCCTCTCGATCCTGGTCCATCCGAACACCGCCGACCAGCGCCGCGACCATCTCGCCGATTCCATCTGGATCGGCGCCCGGCTCCCGCTCGACGAAGCGGCGCTGCCCGATCACGAGACCGCGCCGGAGCAGGCCGGCGAGGTCAATACGGCGCCCTCGCTCCAGCCCTAGTTTCCAGTCGCCAGATGATTCTATCCGGCTCGAAAGCACTCTAAGGCTCGCCTTGCCGCACGCTCAGCATCATCAGGTCGACCGCTGGCGCGGCTGGGTCGTTCAGCTCCCGCACCAGTCGCGACACTTCCGCCTCCAGCCTTTCCCGGCCGGCCTCGCTGAGGCGGACGCGGGTGCGGAGCAGGCGGAATGCGCCTTCGCCCGGGTCGCCGCCGGCGAGCAGCTCCTCGAGCGTCGCCCTGGCCATCCGATCGCGCTCGCTCAGCCGGTCCCCGCCGGCGGCGAAGGCGGAAGGGCTCACCGCGAACCTGCGGGCCGCGGCCTGGAAGGTGCGCTCGGTCACCGAACGCCGCTTCTCCTCGCGGACGACGCGGATCAGGCCGGCGGCAAGCAGCTGGTCGACATGGTGGTAGAGGCGCGTCGCCGGGCTGCCGAGCTTGGTCGCCGCCTGCTTGACCGTGGCGCCTTCGGCGAACAGCTCGAGCAGCCGCTGGCGCAACGGGTCCGACAGCGCCCGCAGCTGTTCGGCCGTCTCGACCAGCAAGGTTTCCGCCTGCGCCTCGGTCATCGCCCCGCCCGATTCTCCTCGTACCAGAAACGATTGGTGGCATAATCCAGGGTGATCCGGCCAGACCCGAACAGATCCGCGCCGAGCACGCCGTCGATCGGCGCGCCGGCCGCGGCCCGGATCGGGCCCAGCACGTCGGCGACCGCGACCGGCTGGCCGTCGCGGGTGAGCCCGCCGAGCGTGATCCGGGCCCGGCCGAGCCGGGCGCCGCCGGCCACGGTGCCGCCGGCGCCGCCGAGCTGTGCATTCTGGCCGGCATCGATCCCAGCGGTCGCGGCGGTCTCCGGCGAGACCAGGCTGGTGCTTGCCCCGCTGTCGAGCACCATCAGGAACGGGCCGCGGCCGTTGATCGTCACCCGGACCAGGGTGAGCGGTCGTGCCGGCGCCAGGGTGAAAGGGGTCGCCTGCGCGGCCGGTCCGGCGCCGGCATCGAAGTCGACCAGATGCCGGCCATAGTCGATCGAGACGGTGCGGCCCTCGACGAAGCGATGGCCCAGGATCGCGTCGACGTTGCTGCCGAGCTGCCGGCTCACCGCGTCCACCGCGCCCGAGACGCCTACTTCGAGGTCGTCGAACGTCAATGCGCCGATCGCGATGCGGGAGAGGCGGGCGCTGCGATAGCCGGTTGCGGCATCGCCGAGCCCCACCGCCGGCCGCGCCGCGCCGTCGTTAGAGGGCGCGAGGCCGGCTCGCGCTGCGAGCGCCGGGCTCACCAGCATCGCCACCGGCGCCGCATTGCCGGTGTCGAGCAGGACCCGCGCGGGGGTGCCGGCGGCGACCCGCGCTTCCATGACCACGAACGGCATCCGGTTGGGCGTGTCGAAAGGTATCGCATCGAGCATGATCATCTCCGTTCAAGAATGGCTTATCATTCATATATATTTGAATGGATGTCAAGCCGGGCGTGTCCGAGTTGGGCGCTTCCGTCGCGCTTCAAAAAAATGAAGGTTAATCCGTTCGTTACCGGCATCTTCCATCGCCTGTCCGCGTTTTGGCTGCTATCGTGCGGGAGGACCAATGGCAGCGATCGACATCAGCAGGAGCGAGGCCGGACACGCGCGCCGCGAGCAGCGATTCCCCGTCGATCTCGCTGCGATTGTCCGCGGCGGCGCGGCCGACCTGCCGGTGCGGCTCAAGGACCTGTCGCGCCACGGCGCGCTCGGGCATTGCCTGTGCCCCCCGCCGGCGCTGAGCCGGGTGACCCTGGTGCGCGGCGAGCTCCAGATCGAGGCGCGGGTGGCCTGGGCCGGCCGCGGCCGCTTCGGCCTCGAATTCGCCAAGCCGATCCGCGCGACCCAGCTGCTCGTCCAGCTCAGCCTCAACCGCGCCAGCCCGGCCTGAACGGCGCCAGCCAGGCCTGAACGGCGCCAGCCAGCTCCCGCTAGCCCGCCGCTTCAAGCGCCGCTATGCCGCCGCGATCGATTCCGGCCGGAGCCTCCATGTTTCACAAAGTCTATGATTGGATGCTGCGGCTCGCGGCGCACCGGCACGCGCTCCGTTCGCTGGCGGTGATCTCCTTCGCCGAATCCTCCTTCTTCCCGATCCCGCCCGACGTGATGGTGATCCCGATGGTGCTCGCCCGCCGCGACCAGGCCTGGCGGATCGCGGCGGTCGCGGCCGGCTCCTCCATCCTCGGCGGCTGCCTCGGCTATGCGATCGGCTATTTCTTGTGGGATAGCGTCGGCCGGCCGGTCGCCGACTTCTATCACATCACCGCGGCGGTCGAGGATTATCGGCAGAAGTTCCAGGGCTATGCGGCGCCGATCATCCTCGTCCAGGGCATGACCCCGATCCCCTTCAAGCTGGTCGCGATCGCGAGCGGCCTCGCCAAGGTCAATTTCCTCGTCTTCATCGCCTGCGCCACGGTGACCCGCAGCGCCCGCTTTTTCGTCGTCGCCACCCTCATCCGCCGCTACGGCGCGCCGATGCAGGCCTTCATCGAAAAGAGGATGGCGCTGGTCGGCTGGGCGGTGCTCGCCATCCTCGCTGCAGCCGCGCTGGCGATCTGGCTGTTTTAGTATCGCGGCGTCCGATATGCTCGCCCCCATTGGCGGGGTGGGGAGAGGCCGGATGACAGTGGTTGCGGAGCGCGTCGCCGCCGAGATCGACGGCGATTTCGTGGTGTTCATCATCGGCATGCGGATCAACAAGATCTGGCGGCCGGACAAATGGCTGCCGGTCGCGCTCGCCATGCCGCGCATGATCAAGGAGCTGACCGCGGCGGGGCCGGAAAGCGGCTTCCTCGGCGCCGTCTCGGCGGGGCTTACGGTGATCCAATATTGGCGTTCGTTCGACGCGCTCGAAGCTTATGCCCGCGATCCCGCGCGCGGCCACTGGCCGGCCTGGACCGCCTTCAACCGGCGGATGCGCCGCAGCCGCGGCGACGTCGGCATCTGGCACGAGACCTATCTGGTCCCGGCCGGCCGCTACGAGACCGTCTATAGCGGGATGCCGCCGACCGGCCTCGCCAAAGCGGCGCGCGCGGTCCCGGCCACCGGCGGCAGGGAGCGGGCGCGCGAGCGCCTCGGCGGCAGCGCGGCGGAGGCCCTGGGCTAGGCTGAAGGCGCGCTAGCGCGCCGGCACCGAGGCGCCCGCATAGGGATCGCGGTTCGCCGGCGGGGGCGGCGCCGGCGGCGCGGCGACCATCGGCGGCGGCGCCTCGGCTCTTGTCGGCGGCGGCGCGCGGTCGACGCCGGATAGTGTCGCCTGCAGGCCGGCGACGATGGCCGAGGCGCCGAACAGGATGAAGGCGCCGGCGATCACGGTGAGGCCGTAGCGCAGGTTCACGCGGCCCGAGAGCATCATCAGCCCGATCGAGGCGACCGCGATGATCGCGACGGTGGTCGCGATGGTGCCGAGCAGGGTGCCCTGGAGCCAGGCCACGGCAGCGACGATCGCGCTCGATCCGGGCGGGTCGGTGAGCGGGATCGACACGGTGCCGGCGGCGAGCATGGCCGCACTATCGGAGCAAGCGCCGGTGGCGGCAAGCGCCGATCCGGCGATGGCCCCTGCACGACCGCGCCGCGGCTAGACTCGTTCCCGGTTAGGTTGAGAACGAGTCTGGCTTCCTTTGTTTTCCGTGTTTTCCGAGTCGCCAGATGATTCCATCTGGCTCGAAAACACTCTA
>JAFAZM010000160.1 GCA_019239785.1 Sphingomonadaceae bacterium | reverse complement strand
ACCGCGCCCATGCCGCCCTCGCCGACGCGCCGCACGATGCGGTACGTGCCGTGAAGGACGGTGCCGGCGGCGAGCTCGGAGGGGGACGCGGACATGGCCGGCCGCAGTTTACTTGGCGTCGGCCCGTGCGGGCGGCGTCGTGAGATCGCCGCGCAAGGGCAGCGCACCGAGGACCGCGTCGACCGCGCGGTCCACGTCGGCCGGCTTGGCCGGATCGACGTCCAGGTCGTGGCGGAAGTGCCAGAGCACGCGGTCGTCGGCGGCGGAGACCAGCGTCATGGTCACCCAGATCTGATCGTTGGCCAGGACGTCGTTGCTGTCCTCGACGGTGCCGTCGTGGGTCGATTCCGGGCCCTCGAGGGGAACCGCCACCCCGACGCCGACGAAGGCCGACGGTCCGCCGCCGCCGTAGGCCCGGACCGGCGCGCCTGCCGCCGGCGGTCGCAGGACGCCGCGGCCCACCGGACCGGCGGGGTGCCCGGCCAGCGGAACACCGGCCGCGGGCGGCGGTGCGGTGGCTCTGTGCGTCGCCCTGGTCGGCGACACCGGCATCTTGCCGCCGCCACCGCCGCCGCGGCTGTCGAGCAGCACCAATTCGCCGCGGAAGCGCTGCAGCACGATCTCGGTCGAATAGCGGTCCTGGCCCGACTGGTCCTGCCATTTGCGGGTCTGGATCTGGCCCTCGAGGTAAACCTTCGAGCCCTTCTTCAGATAGGATTTGGCGACGCGGCCGAGATTCTCGTTGAAGATGACGACGCGGTGCCATTCGGTCCGCTCCTGGCGGTTGCCGTCGCGGTCCTTCCAATTCTCGGACGTGGCGACGCGCATGTTCACCACCTCGCCGCCATTGTTCAGCGAGCGGACCTCCGGGTCGTCGCCCAGATTGCCGACCAGAATCACCTTGTTGACGCCCGCCATTCCGTCCTCCTTTTGTGCTTGCGAACGGCATAGGCCAAGCCCGCCGCCGCGCCAAGCCTCAGGCAGTGGCGGGTCGGGCCGGCCTGCGGTGCAGCACGAAATAGCCGAGCAGCAGGAGCAGGATCGTCACCGCCTGCGCGGTCAGCGTCTGCACCGTCGGGAAGATGCCGAGGACAAGGATGCGCGGGAAGCCGGCAAGCGGGGTCACCCCGATCATCCCTGATTCCTGCAGGGCGCCGAAGCCCTTGCCGGCGAGCACCACCGCAAGCACCGCGATCAGGCCCGAACTGTAGGAGAAGAATTTGGCGATCGGCAGCTTCGCGCTGAACCGCAGCATCGCCCAGGCGACGAGCCCGAGCGCGACCGCGGCTGCGGCGATGCCGGCGACCAGCTCGACGCCGTCGCCCTGCTCGCCCAGAGCGGCGAAGAAGATGATCGTCTCGAACACCTCGCGATAGACGGCAATGAAGGCGAGGCCGAACAGGAACCAGTTCGAGCCGTGGCTGAGCGCCTTGTCGAGCTTCTCCTTCACATAGGCCTGCCAGGCGCCGGCCTGCGCCTTGCCATGCATCCAGATGCCGACGAAGAGCAGGATCGCGGCGGCGAGCAGCGAGCCGAAGCCTTCGGTGAGCTCGCGGCCCGCGCCGGAAATGGTGATGAAGGTCGTGGCGGCCCACCAGGTCGCGAAGCCTGCGACAAGCGCGATCACCCAGCCGGCATGGACCCAGCGCAGCAGCTCGCGGCGCTCGGCGCGGATCAGGAAGGTGATCATCGCAACGACGATCAGCAGCGCCTCGAGCCCCTCGCGCAGCAGGATGGCGAGCGCGCCGAGGAAGGTGGAGGTACCGCTGCCCGCCTCCGGCTGCAGCGCACGCTCGGCCTCGTCGAACAGGCTCTGCATCTCGGCATTGCGCTGCGCGACCTGCTCGGCCGGGGCGCCGTCGTGGATCGCGGCGCGCAGCGCGCCCATCCCGGCCTCGACCCGGCCGACGATGCCGGCGTCGCGGGCGTTCAGCACGCCCTCGACCGGCTCGAAGCCGTCGAGATAGGCGGCCAGCGCAAGCTCGCCGGCATGGTCGCGGTCGCCCTGGCGATAGGCGGCGAGGCTCTGCGCGAGCAGGTCGCGAGCGACGCCCAGAGACTGGGCGTTCTCGCGGTGCATGACCGCGCCGGGCGTCGCGCGGAGGTAAGCGGTGAGCGCATCGGCGCGGTCCGCGCCGAGCTGCTGCGCGAGCGCGTCGGGGGTGAGGCCGGCGAGCGCCTCGATATTGGGGATGCGGCTGTGCAGCGACGGGTCGCGGCTCCAGATCTCGGCGCCGCGTTTGGCGAGCTCGTCCGGATAGGCGAAGCGGCCGACATAGAAAGCGAGGTCCCAGCGGTCCTGGGTCGGCAGATGCTCCCAGCTTTGCATCGGCGTGCCTTCGAGCCCTTGCGTGATCACCTGGTAGAGGCCGAACAGGCTGCGATGGCGGGCGCGGTC
>JAFAZM010000220.1 GCA_019239785.1 Sphingomonadaceae bacterium | reverse complement strand
CGGCGGCGGTTTCCTCCACCTCGTCTACCAGCTCTTCCTGCAGCAATCCTATCGGCACGGCGACCTCACCCACGTCTATCCGCTCGCCCGCGGCACCGCACCGTTGCTCACCGCGGCTTTGTCGGTGCTCTGGCTCGGCGAGCAGCTGAGCGGGCCGGCCTGGGCGGGGATCCTGATCATTGCGATCGGCCTGATGAGCCTGGTCTCGGTGCGGCGGGCCGATGGGATCTGGGACGGACGCTCGGCCGCGACGGCGCTCGCCACCGGCTGCTTCACCGCGGCCTATTCGCTCGCCGACGGCGCCGGGGCGCGGATCGGCGGCACCGCGCTCGGCTTCTATGCGATGCTGTCGCTGATCAATGCGGCGGCGATGGCCGGTCTGATGGCATGGCGCCGGCCCGGCCTCGTCGCCGACGTGGTCCGGAGCGGCTGGCGCACGGCCCTCCCCGCCGGCGGCGCCTCGTTCACCGCCTTCGCCCTCGTCGTCTGGGGCTTCACCCAGGCGCCGATCGCCCTGGTCGCAGCGCTGCGCGAGACCAGCGTGATCTTCGCGCTGCTGATCGGTGTGCTGGTCCTGGGCGAGCGGCTGAACCTGCTGAAGCTCTTCGCCGCCACCGTCACGACCTCAGGCGCGCTGCTGGTCAAGCTGTCGCGCTGACCGGCCCAGGCGCCACAGCCTTCCCTTTGACTGGATATGACGTTATATACGACGTCATGTACGTGCTCGACACGAATGTCCTGGTGGCGGCTCTCTGGTCGCGAAACGGGGCATCGTTCGAGCTTTTGAGGCGAGTCATCGAAGGGAAGCTTTCGATAGCGGTGTCGGTCGCGTTGGCGCTGGAATATGAGGACGTGCTCAAGCGGGCAGGTATCGCAGAGGCAAGTTGGGCGACGGAACCGCAGCTCGACACTATCCTCGATGCCGTCCTGTTCCGAGCCCATCGGATCATGCCGATCCGTACCCGCTTGCGGCCAAGCCTGACCGACCCCGCGGATGAGATGGTGCTCGAATGCGCCGTCCAGGCCGGCGCCGATGCGATCGTCACGATGAACGAACGGCACTTTCGCAAGGCCTGCAAAATCTATCGGCTGGACTTGCTCCGACCCGGCGCACTGTTGCGCCGCCTCCAAGGAGAGGACGAATGACCAACTATCCTCTACGGCTCCCCGATCATGTCATGGCCGAGGCGCGAGCGCTCGCGGCGCGGAGCGGCACGTCGCTGAACCAGTTCCTGTCGACCCTGATCGCCGAGCGGGTCGGCGAGATGAAGGCGCTCGCGCATATCGAAGCTCGCGCAGGGCGCGCCGACATCGATGCGGCGCTCGCCGTTCTGGCCCAGGTGCCGGAGCGCGCGCCGCTGCAAGGCGACGAGCGCTCAAACTAATCAAGGCGCCAGCACCGTATCCACGGCCCTCGCCAGCGTCTTGGGATAATCCAGCGTGTAGTGCAGCCCGCGGCTCTCCTTCCGCCGCAGTGCGGAGCGGACGATCAGCTCGGCGCATTGCAGCAGGTTGCGCAGCTCGACCAGGTCGGGGGTCACCCGGAAATGGCCGTAATAATCCTCGACCTCCTCGGTCAGCAGCTTGATCCGGTGCTTGGCCCGTTCGAGCCGCTTCGTGGTGCGGACGATGCCGACATAATTCCACATGAAGCGGCGGATCTCGGTCCAGTTCTGCTTGATCACCACCTCCTCGTCGGAATCGGTGACCCGGCTTTCGTCCCAGGCGCGGATCGGCGGCGGCGGGCGGAGCTCATCCCAATGCTCGGCGATGTCGAGCGCGGCCGCATCGCCGAACACGAAGCATTCGAGCAGGGAATTGGAGGCGAGCCGGTTGGCGCCGTGCAGGCCTGACTGGCTGACCTCGCCGACCGCGTAGAGGCCGGGCAGGTCGGTGCGCCCGGCCAGGTCGATGACCACGCCGCCGCAGGTGTAGTGCTGGGCCGGCACGACCGGGATCGGCTCCCTGGTGATGTCGATGCCGAGGTCGAGCAGCCGTCTATATATGTTCGGGAAATGCCCTTTCACGAAGTCCGCCGACATGTGACTGATGTCGAGATGGACGTAATCGAGGCCGAGCCTTTTGATCTCATGGTCGATCGCCCGGGCCACCACGTCGCGCGGCGCAAGCTCCGCCCTTTCGTCGAACTCGGGCATGAAGCGGTGGCCGGTCTCGGGGAGCTTCAGCCGCCCGCCCTCGCCCCTCACCGCCTCGGTGATCAGGAAGTTCTTGACCTCCAGATTGTAGAGGCAGGTCGGGTGGAACTGCATGAACTCCATGTTGGAGACGCGGCAGCCCGCCCGCCAGGCCATGGCGATGCCGTCGCCGGTGGCGCCGCGCGGCGCGGTCGAGAAGAGATAGACGCGGCCGGCGCCGCCGGTGGCGAGGATGGTGGCGCGCGCGGTGAACGCCTCGACCTTCCCGCGCGCGCGGTTCAGCGCATAGACGCCCCAGACATGGCCGTCCCCGGAATAGCGCTCGCCGTGGCGGCTGGTGATCAGGTCGATCGCGACCATGTCGGGAACGAGCGTGATGTTCGGATGGGCGGCGGCCGCCTTTTCCAGCGCCTGCTGCACCGCCCGGCCGGTGGCGTCGTCGACATGGACGATGCGGCGATGGCTGTGGCCGCCCTCCCGGGTCAGATGCCACGAATTGCGGTCCTCGGCGAGGTTGAACGGGACGCCGAGCTCTGCGAGCCGCTCGATCGCCGCCGGCGCGCTGCCGACCACGAACTCGACCGCGGCGCGGTCGTTGAGGCCGGCGCCGGCGATCATCGTGTCCTCGACATGGCTCTCGAACGTGTCGCCCGGCTCCAGGACTGCAGCGATTCCGCCCTGCGCCCAGGCGGTCGAGCCTTCGGACAGCCCGCCCTTGGCGAGCACGATCACCTTGAAGCGCTGCGCCAGGTTCAGCGCCGCGGTCAGCCCCGCCGCGCCGGAGCCGAGGATCAGCACGTCGGTTTCGATCGCGGTCTTGGTCAAGGGCTGCGGCTCCGCCGGAAACTGGCCCGAACGGCCTAGACGAGCGGCAGGAAGGCGTCAAAAAGGCGCGCACCAGACGCGGCAACCGGGAGAGTCGATCGCATGAAAGCCCTGCTGCTGATGCCGCTCGCCTTGGTTGCCGCCGCCGCCGCGCCGGTGCGCGACGCCGACACCGACGCCTGGTGGGGCACCACCATCGCACTCTCGAACGATGCGATGGAAGGGCGGGACATCGGCTCGCCCGGTTACGACCGCGCCGCGGCCTATGTCGCGCGCCGCTTCGCCGCGGCGGGGCTGCGGCCGGCGGGCGACGATGGCGGCTGGCTGCAGCATATCCCGCTCGAGGAACTTGCCGTGCGCGACGCGGCGATCGCGGTGAACGGGCGCCGGCTCGATTTCCTGCAGGACATCAATGTCGCGCCCGACAGCGTGAGCGGGCCGCTCGATCTTCCGATCGCGTATCGCGGCTATTGCGCGCCGGACAGGCTCGACCACGTGCGCGGCAAATTGGTGATCTGCCACGGCTCGCGCCGCCCCGGCATGCCCTCGGCCGCGGAGCGCACCGCCGCGCTCGTCCGCGGCGGCGGCGCGGCTGTGGCGGTGATCGCCGATCCCGGCTTCACGGTGGAGCCGCCGCGCTGGCCCTTCGCTTATGCGCGGAGCGTTTGGATCGCGGGCGAGCCGCCGTCGCGCCCGCCCTTGCCGAGCTTCACGCTGAATGCGGACGCGCTCGCCACTTTGCTCGGGAGCAGCCGTCGCGAGGCGGCCGCTCTGATCCAGGCCGGAAGCGCAGGGCAGCCCGTGCCCTCGTTCGACGCGCCGGGGCGATTCACCGCCCGCTTCACGCTCGCCCGCCGGTCCTTGCGCTCGGCCAACGTGCTCGCCTGCTGCCGGGCACCGATCCGGCGCTCGCGGACCAGCCGATCGTGCTGACCGCGCATCTGGACGGTTATGGCTATGGCCGGCCGGTGAATGGCGACCGCCTCTACAACGGCACGCTCGACGATGCCGCTTATGTCGCCTTGCTGATCCGGCTGGTCGAACGGCGTCACGGCCTGGGCTTCCGCCGGCCTTTGCTGCTCGCTGCGGTGACCGGCGAGGAGAAGGGACTGCTCGGCTCGCGCTGGCTGGTCGCGCACCGGCCTGGGATCGCGCCCGCATTCGCCGGCGACATCAATCTCGACCAGCTCCGCCCGATCTTCCCGCTGGAATTGCTGACCGTCCACGGGTTGAACGATTCCAGCCTCGGCGCCGATGCGCGCGCGGTCGCAACGGCGCTGGGGATCGCCGTGCAGACCGACCCCGAGCCCGAGCGCAAGCTGATCCGCCGCGCCGACCATTGGAGCTTCATGCAGGCGGGCGTGCCGGCGGTGAACTTCGTCTTCGGCTTCCATCCGGGCACCGAGAGCGAGCGCATCTACCGGCAGTGGTACCGCACCGGCTATCATCGGCCGCAGGACGACGTGCACCAGCCTATCGACTGGACCGCCGCCGCGGCCTTCAACCGCTTCTTCTATGCCCTGGTCGAGCGGGTGGCGAATGCGGACGCGGCGCCGGCCTGGGTCACGGGCAGCCCGCTACGCGGGCATTGAGCGTCAGACGCTGCGGGTCAGGTTCAGGAAGACGTCCTCCAGATCCGCCTCGCGGGTGGAGACGTCGACGATGCCGAGCCCTTCCCGGTGCAACGCCGCCAGCACGTCGCCGGCATTGACCCGGTCCTTGCGGTAGGTGATCGCAAGCGTGCGTTCGCCGGTCAGCTCGATCTTGTCGAAGCAATCGTTGGCCGGCGCCTTGGTGACGTCGCGGTCGACGACGATCTCCACGACCTTCTCCTGCGCCATGCCGACCAGGGTCCGCGTCGTCTCGTTCGCGATCAATTTGCCGTGGTTGATGATCGCGATGCGGTCGCAAAGCTGCTCGGCTTCCTCCAGATAATGGGTGGTCAGCACGATGGTGACGCCCTGCGCGTGAAGCGAGCGGACATAATCCCAGAGCTGCTGGCGAAGCTCGACGTCGACGCCGGCGGTCGGCTCGTCGAGCACCAGGATCGGCGGCGAATGGACCATCGCCTTGGCGACGAGCAGCCGGCGCTTCATGCCGCCGGAAAGGGTGCGCGCATAGGCGTCGGCCTTGTCCTCGAGCCGCACCGCGCGGAGCAGCTCCGCCGTCCGCCGCTGCGCCTTCGGAATGCCGTAGAGGCCCGCCTGGATCTCCAGCGCCTCCTTCGGCGTGAAGAAGGGATCGAAGAGGATCTCCTGCGGCACCACCCCGATCGAGCGTTTCGCGTTGCGCGGATGCGCGTCGATGTCGAAGCCCCAGATCGTCGCGCTCCCGCCCGATTTGGTGACCAGCCCGGCGAGGATGTTGATCAGGGTCGACTTGCCGGCGCCGTTCGGCCCGAGCAGGCCGAAAATGCCGCCGCGGGGCACCTCCAGGCTGATGCCGTCGAGCGCGCGCTTGCCGCCGGCATAGGTCTTCTGGAGATCGTCGATGGCGATTGCGGCTTCCGGCATGAGGCGCCGAATAGCGGCTGTTTCGCGTCTGGCGAAGCTTATTGTCCTTCGCTAAGGCGGGTTGATGGCCACCGACCCCTACACGCCCGAGATCGTCTATACCGAGAGCGCCCGCTGCGTCTGCGACGGCGCCACCGACATCTCCCCGGCGCTCGGCCATCCGCGCGTGTATCTGCAGATCGACGAGAAGGGCTATGTCGATTGCGGCTATTGCGACCGGCGCTTCATCCTGGTCGGCGGGCCGGCGGACACGCGCACGGCCTGAGCTTCGCTCCTCCCCTGGAAGGGGAGGGGGACCACGCCGCGTAGCGGCGCGGTGGTGGGGTATCAGCGTCCGAGAATCGCCTTGGAGCGCTGACACCCCTCCACCACCGCCTTCGGCGGCGGTCCCCCTCCCCCTTGGGGGAGGAATTTGTCTGGCCTGGCCAAGCTTAGACTTTCGCCCTCCGCCTTCCTATATCCCCCACATGAGCACCGATCCCCGCCGCTTCCTGTATCGCCCCGACGGCCTCGATCCCGACGCCGCGCTCCGCCTCACCGCCGACGCGCTGAAGGGCTGCGACGACGGCGAGCTCTATCTCCAATATACCGCGTCCGAGAGCTTCGGCTTCGACGACGGACGGCTGAAGACCGCCGATTTCAACACCCAGGCCGGCTTCGGCCTGCGCGGCGTCTCGGGCGAGACCACCGCCTTCGCCCAGGCCAACGAGCTTTCCGAAGGCGCGATCCGCCGCGCCGCGGAGACCATGGCGGTGCTCGATCCCTCCAGGGCGCAGCGCCCCGGCCCGCCGCGGCGGACCAACGCCAAGCTCTACACCGATGCGGATCCGCTCAGCCTGATCCCCTTCGCGAAGAAGGTCGCGCTCTGCCAGCAGATCGACGCCGCCGCCCGCGCCCGCGATCCGCGCGTCGCCCAGGTCTCGGTGATGCTCGCCGGCTCCTGGAGCGTGATCGACATCGTCCGCCCCGACGGCTTTGTCGCCCATGACGTGCGGCCTTTGGTGCGGCTGAACGTGCAGATCGTGGTCGAGCAGAACGGCCGGCGCGAGACCGGCTATCACGGCCTCGGCGGCCGCTATCTCTATGACGACCTGTTCGACGAGGCGACCTGGAACCGCGCGATCGATATCGCTTTGGCCCAGGCGCTGGTGAACCTCGATTCCGTCGCCGCGCCCGCGGGCGAAATGACGGTGGTGCTGGGCCCCGGCTGGCCCGGCGTGCTGCTGCACGAGGCGGTCGGCCACGGGCTCGAGGGCGACTTCAACCGCAAGGGCACCTCCGCCTTCTCCGGCCGGCTCGGCGAGCGGGTCGCCGCGCCCGGCGTTACCGTGATCGACGACGGCGCGATCGGCGCCCGCCGCGGTTCGCTCACCATCGACGACGAGGGCACGCCGACCCAGCGCAACGTGCTGATCGAGGACGGCATCCTCAAATCCTATATCCAGGACCGGCTGAACGCCCGGCTGATGGGGGTCGCGCCGACCGGCAACGGCCGCCGCGAGAATTTCTCCTATGCGCCGATGCCGCGAATGACCAACACCTTCATGCTCGGCGGCAAGGACGACCCCGGCGAGATCCTCGCCCGCGCGAAGAATGGGATCTATGCGAAGAGCTTCGGCGGCGGCCAGGTCGACATCACCTCCGGCAAGTTCGTCTTCTCCTGCACCGAGGCCTATCGGATCGAGAACGGCCGGCTCGGGGCACCGATCAAGGGCGCGACCCTGATCGGCGACGGCCCGACCGTGCTCACGAAGGTCGCGGCGATCGGCGACGACCTCGCGCTGGACGAGGGGATCGGCATCTGCGGCAAGGGCGGCCAGTCGGTCCCCGCCGGCGTCGGCCTGCCGACCCTTTTGGTCGAGGGCCTTACCGTCGGCGGCACCGCTGCGTGAACCAGAACCAGGTCCGCGCGGTCCTCGATTTCTGGTTCGCGCTCGGCTGGGACGATTGGTGGCGCGGCGGCCCGGAGCTGGACGCGCAGATCCGCAAGCGCTTCGAGACGCTGTGGGAAGAGCAGCGCGAGCATGTCCCGGAGCATTTCCTCGGCTCGGCCGAGGAGGCGCTGGCCGCGGTGCTCCTGTTCGATCAATTTCCGCGCAACATGTTCCGCGGCCATGCCGACCAATTCTCGACCGACCCGCTGGCATTGGCAGTGGCGAAGGGCGCGGTCGAGCGCGGCTTTGACGACGGCATGGCGCCCGAGCGGCGCGGCTTTCTCTACATGCCGTTCGAGCATAGCGAGAATCTGCGCGACCAGATCCAGTCGCTGCTCCTGTTCACCGCGCTCGGCAATGAGGAGCATCTCAAATATGCGCGCCTCCACCACGACGTGATCCAGCGCTTCGGCCGCTTCCCGCACCGCAACGCGATCCTCGGCCGCAAGCCGACCGCGCTCGAGGAAGCCGCGGGCGAGGTGGTGCCCTGGTGATGGCCCTGGTCGTGCTCAAGCGCTTCAACTCGGCGATCGAGGCCTCGCTTGCCCGCTCTTTCCTGGCGAGCGAGGGCGTGACGAGCTTCCTGTTCGACGTCGAGAATCAGTGGGACACCTATCCGAGGGTTTCGATCCCGGTCCGCCTCATGGTCGCCGAAGAGGATCTCGACGACGCGGCTTTGCTGTTGCGGAGGGCCGAAGCGAACTCGCCTGGCGAGGCGCGCTGAACATGGCTCTGGTCGAGGCCGCCCGCTTCTACACCGCGTTCGAGGCGAGCATCGCCAAGGGCGCGCTCGACGCGGAGGACATTCCGGCCCTTCTGTTCGACGAGGCGATGAACTGGGGCGGCTTCGATCTCGGCGTGGTGCCGGTGCGGGTGATGGTCGACGAGGACGATCTGGTGCGGGCGCTGCAGGTGCTGGGCGGCGCGACGCCTTAGGCCGCAAGACGTTCGGCGGCGATCCCGCCTTTCGCCCGCCGGCGGGAGAGGGTTTCTTCGCAAGCGCTTACATGCTCACCACTTCGTAAACCTTTCCCGCTACAGGCCCTCCATCCGGACCAGGGGAAATCGAAATGGCGGCGGCGGCGCGCAAGCTTTGTGGCGAGATGATCGCGCGGATCGAGAAACGGACGATCGACCAGCGTTCCGAGGAGCGTCACGAGAATCTGGTCGATTGCAGCACGCTCTTCTTCCGGGGCGGCGTCCATGTCGTGCCGGTGGTGAACATCTCCACCCGCGGCGCGATGATCGTCTGCGCGCTCGAGCCGAGGATCGGCGAGAGCGTGATCGTCCGCTTCGAAGGCTGCAGCCCGATCTACGCCTCGGTGCGATGGGTGCGCGACGGCCGGGTTGGCCTCTCCTTCGGCACCGAATTGACGATCGGTTGAAGCCGAGCCTCCCAACTCCCTGAAATCACCGCATGTTAACGGTAGCATTTCAGTAATTCTTCTCTGTCAGCTTCCCATTGGGAGGCAGTTTCATGGCGACTCATGCCCGCTACGTCGATCCGCGGTCCGAACCGCGCTACCAGGGACTGGTCGAAAACGCCGTCCTCTCCTTCCGCGGCGCGGAGTATCTCGTGCCGGTGATCGACATCTCCAGCCGCGGCACCCAGATCGAAAGCGACATCGCGCCGCGGCTCGGCGAGAGCGTGCTGATCCGATTCGACGGCTGTAGCCCGATCTACGCCTTCGTCCGCTGGTCGCGCGATGGCCGCCACGGCCTCAATTTCGGCTGTGAGCTGATCCTCGGCCTCGCCCACTGAGCCTCGCCGACACGCCTTCCGGCGGCCCCCTGCACACGCCGCTGCTTGATCGCGCGCCGCCCGGCGTCCTATGACCCGCGCGGGGGCCGCGACAGAAGGAAGTAGCATGCGTCTCACCCCAGCCCTTCTCGGCCCCGCCGTATTGAGCCTCGCCGCCATCGCCGCCGCACAGGCGCCAAGGCATCGTCAGCCGACTCCCCCTCCTGCCCCGCCGGCGCAGCAGCAGGGCTTGTCGGGCCTCGAAGACACGGTGAACCAGCTCCAGGACACGCCGGCAGCCGAAGCGCCGGCAGCGGCGCCCGCGCCTGCGCAGGCGGCGCCCGCCAGGCCGGCGCGGCCGCGGACGATCGTCCCGCTCTCGCAGCAGGCCGAGGAAGAGCATGCGGCGTTCGCGCGCGCGGTGCAGCGCGGCAGGCTGCTCGGCGCGATCGCGCAGGCCGGCCAGATCGGCACGCAGGACATGCTCGCTCATGTCTCCAACCCGGACGAAGCCGGGATCACCGGCTGGATCGCGGTGCCGGAGGCCAATGCGGTGACGGTGATCTTCTATGGGCCCGGCGCGAACGGCGGGCCGCCGGTCTCGGTCTATCGGGTCAGCATCGTCGGCGGCCGGGTGACCGGCCGGCAGACCTTCCTGACCGGCACGCGGCCGCCGCTGGGGCCGCACGAGGCGCGGATGGCGGCCGCCCGCGCCGCCACCGACGCGCTCGACCATCATCCTTGCGGCGGCGACGAGTTCAACGTGTTCGTGGTCCCGCCGGCCGCGCCCGACGCGCCGATCGACGTCTATCAGTTGAGCCCGCAGACGGCGCGCGGCAGCTTTCCGCTCGGCGGCCATTTCAAGTCCACCATCGCCCCGGACGGCCATGTCGTCTCCAGCTCGGCGCTGGCCGGGACCTGCGGCACGCTCGCCGCGCCGGCGGCCGCCGCCGGCCAGGAGCCGCGGCCGCTCTCCGTCACCGACGCGGACGATCCGCTGCCGACCGAGCTCCACGTCTTCCTGTCCATCTGGAGCCGGCATCCCCTGGTCGTCGCGGCCGGCGAGCCGCGGCGGATGTTCGCGGTCACCGGCGAGGGGATCGCGCCCGTCC
Source organism: Sphingomonadaceae bacterium (assembly GCA_019239785.1). Lineage (GTDB taxonomy): Bacteria > Pseudomonadota > Alphaproteobacteria > Sphingomonadales > Sphingomonadaceae > Allosphingosinicella. Next base: position 12,056 of record JAFAZM010000220.1, on the reverse strand, counting down.
GTCAATAAGCCACTGGCGCGGCTTGAAGAATCCGGTCTCGCGCGTTCCAGCCTGGAAATTCGCAAGAACGATCAAGCGGTTCGTCGAAAAAGGGCTTGCACGAATCGCTTTCTGGCGGAACGGCGGCACGGGGACATATTCGGGAGCGGCGCGGCGCCTGCACGCCCGGCCGCTTGGGAGGATTCTTGCATATGAAGAGCATGCGATTCGCGCTGATTCCGGCGCTGCTTCTCGCTGGTACGGCGCCGATCCTGGCGCAATCGGGCACCCACACCAAGGCCGGCCGCCATGCCGCCGCTGCGCACGGCACCGCGCAGCCGGCCCGCCCTTCGGCCGCCTCCCGCTACCGGCCGTTCGGCATCGACCTCAGCGCGCGCGATCCGGCCTTCAAGCCGGGCGACGACTTCTTCCGATATGCGAACAATGCCTGGTTCACCCGCAACCCGATCCCGGCCGACCGCACCTCCTGGGGCGTCGGCACCGTGCTCGGCGAGGATGTCGAGGCGCAGATCCACTCCATCGTCGAGGATGCGCGCCGCGGCACCGATCCGAGCAGCCGCCAGATCGCGGCCATGTATGCGAGCTGGATGGACGAGGCCGGGATCGAGGCGCGCGGCGCCGCCGCGTTGCGGCCCTATCTCGACCGGATCGACGCCGCGCAGAGCCGCGACGATCTGATCCGCCTGTTCGCGGCGGCCGGCTATCCCTCGCCGATCGGCGTCGGCATCACCCCGAACCCGGCCGATCCGACCCATTATGTCGCCGGCGCGAACCAGGGCGGGCTCGGCATGCCGAACCGCAACTATTATCTCCAGGAAGGCGCGCAGTTCGACGCCTATCGCGCCGCCTACCGCACCTATGTGACGACGATGCTGCGCCTCGCCGGCCTCTCCGATCCCGAGGCCCGGGCCGACCGCATCATTGCGCTCGAGCGCCGCATCGCCGAGGCGCACTGGACGCCGGAGCGCAGCCGCGACGTCAGCCAGTCGATCAACCCGATGACGCCGGCCCAGCTCGCCGCGCTTGCGCCGCAGTTCAACTGGCCGCTCTTCCTGTCGGCGCAGGGCCTCGGCAACGTGCCGACGATCATCGTCCGCCAGACGACGGCGATCCAGGCCGAAGGGCAGCTGTTCGAGCAGGTGCCGCTGCAGACCTGGAAGGATTGGGAGACCTTCCACTTCATCCGCACCTATGCGCAGTTCCTGCCGCGCGCGTTCGACCAAGCGAATTTCGACTTCTATCAGCACACCTTGACCGGCGTGGAGCGGCAGCGCGAGCGCTGGAAGCGCGGCCTCAACGTCCTCGACGTGTCGCTCGGCGAGGCGCTCGGCCGGCTCTACGTCGCCCGCTATTTCCCTGACAGCAGCCGCCGGCAGGTGACCGAATTGGTCGGCGACCTGCGCGGGGCGCTGGCCGATCGGCTCCGCCAGAATCCGTGGATGGACGAGGCGACCCGCACCGCGGCGCTCGCCAAGCTCGACGCCTTCGATCCGCGGGTCGGCAACCCGACTCACTGGATTGACTATTCGTCCTTGCGCGTCGATCCGCACGATCTGCTCGGCAATGCGGTCCGCGCCGCGGAATTCCAGCAGCGCCTGCAGCTGTCGCGGCTGCCGAACCCGGTCGACCGGTCGCTCTGGGCGATGACGCCGCAGACGATCAACGCTTATTACAGCCCGCTCACCAACCAGATCACCTTCCCGGCCGCGATCCTGCAGCCACCTTATTTCAATCCGGAGGCCGATGCGGCGGTCAATTACGGCGCGATCGGCGCGGTGATCGGCCACGAGATCGGGCACGGCTTCGACGATCAGGGCAGCCGCTTCGATCCGCAGGGCCGGCTGCACAATTGGTGGTCGCCGGAATCGAACACGCGCTTCCAGGCGCTGGTGACCCGACTCGGCGCGCAATATGACGCGTTCGAGACCGCCGGCCAGCACGTCAACGGCCGCCTCACCATGGGCGAGAATATCGGCGATCTCGGCGGCATCGAGATGGCCTATGCCGCCTATCAGCGCTACCAGGCGCGGCACGGCAGGGCGCCGGTGATCAACGGCCTGACCGGCGACCAGCGCTTCTTCCTCGCTTATGCGCAGGCCTGGCGGACCAATGTCCGCGAGGGCGCGCTGCGCCAGCAGGTGCTGACCAACCCGCACAGCCCGGCCGAATTCCGGGTGAACGGCGTCGTCCGCAACGTCGACGCCTGGTACAGCGCCTTCAACGTCCAGCCCGGCGACCGGCTCTACCTGCCGCCCGAGCAGCGCGTCCACATCTGGTAAAGCGTAGGGAAAGGGGGTCGGCGACGGGCCCCCTTTCATGTTTCGGAAGCCCATGAAGCAAGGAATCCCGCAATGAAGACCCGCCTCTTTCCGCTCGCCGCCGCGCTGCTCCTCGCCGGCACCGCGCCACTGCTCGCCCAGCCGTCGCACCGCGCCGCCGCGTCCGCAGCCGCCCGTCCCCAATTCGGCGATTTCGGCGTCGACCTTTCCGCCCGCGACCTCTCGGTCAAGCCTGGCGACGATTTCTGGGCCTATGCCAACCGGGCCTATATGCGTGCCCACCCGATCCCGGCGGACCGCAATTCCTACGGCGTCGACACCGTGCTCGCCGAGCAGATCGAGCAGCAATTGCGCGACATCGTCGAGCATCCGCGCGCCGATGCCGCCTCGCGCCAGGTCGCCGATTTCTACGCAAGCTGGATGGACGAGGCCGGCATCGAGGCGCGCGGCACCGCGCCGCTGCGGCCCTATCTCGACCGGATCGCCGCGGTCCACGACAAGGCCGGCCTGATCGCCCTGTTCGCGACGCCGGGCTTCGCCTCGCCGATCAATATCGGCATCCAGCCCGATCCGGCCGATCCGACCCATTATGCGCCGACCGCGAACCAGAGCGGCCTCGGCATGCCGGGCCGCGATTATTATTTGCGCGAAGGGGCCGATTACGACCGCTACCGCGCCGCCTATCGCACCTATCTGATCACCCTCCAGCGGCTTGCCGGGATGAGCGATGCCGAGGCGCGGGCCGACCGGGTGATCGCGCTCGAGCACCGCATGGCCGAGGCCTGGTGGGCGCCGGAGCGGCAGCGCGACGTCACCCAGGTGATCAACCCGATGAACCGGGCGCAGCTCGCCGCCTTCACCCCCAATTTCGACTGGGGCACATTCCTGACCGCCGCGGGCCTCGGCGACCAGCAGAAGGTGGTGGTCGGCGAAACCACCGCGATCCAGGCCGAGGCGGCAATGGTCGACCAGGTGCCGCTCGACACCTGGAAGGATTATTTGACCCTCCATTTCCTCGACAATTTCGCGCCGTTCCTGCCCCGCGCCTTCGACCAGGCGAGCTTCGAGTTCCGCAGCCACACCCTGCGCGGGACGGAAGCGCAGAAGGCCCGCTGGAAGCGCGGCCTCGACGTCGTCAACAACGCGCTCGGCGAGGCGGTGGGACGGCTCTACGTCGAGCAGCACTTCCCGGCCGAGAGCCGGCGGCAGATGACCGAGCTGGTCGCGAACCTTCGCGCCGCGCTCGGCGAGCGGCTGCGGGCGAACCAGTGGATGGACGAGGCGACCCGCACCGCGGCGCTCGCCAAGCTCGACGCCTTCGATCCGCGGCTCGGCAGCCCGGTCCGCTTCATCGATTATTCGCCGATCCGGGTCGACCGGAACGACGTGCTCGGCAACGCCTTCCGCGCCGGCGAGTTCGCCTGGAACCTCCAGGTCTCGCGCATGGCCCGGCCGGTCGACCGCAGCCTCTGGGACATGAACCCGCAGGAGATCAACGCCTATTACAATCCGCTGATGAACCAGATCACCTTCCCGGCCGCGATCCTGCAGCCGCCTTATTTCGATCCCAATGCGGATCCGGCGGTGAATTACGGCGCGATCGGCGCGGTGATCGGCCATGAGATCGGCCACGGCTTCGACGATGAGGGCCGGCATTTCGACGCCCACGGCCAGCTGCGCGACTGGTGGAGCGCCGAGGCCGCGCAGCGCTTCACCGAGCGCACCCGCGCGCTCGGGGCGCAATATAATGCGTTCGAGCCGCTGCCCGGCCTGCACGTCAACGGCGAGCTGACGATGGGCGAGAATATCGGCGATCTCGGCGGCATCGAAATGGCCTATGCCGCCTATCACCGCTACGTCGCCCAGCATGGCGAGCCGCCGGTGATCGACGGCCTGACTGGCGACCAGCGCTTCTTCCTCGCCTACGCCCAGGCCTGGCGGGATTATTGGCGCGAAGGGCTGCTGCGGCAGGTCGTGCTGACCAACCCGCATCCGCCGAGCATGTACCGGGTCAACGGCGTCGTCCGGAACGTCGACGCCTGGTACCGCGCCTTCAACGTCCAGCCCGGCGACCGCCTGTACCTCCCGCCGGAGCAGAGGGTGCATATTTGGTGACGGCAGCCGCCCCGCAGGCAAGGCCCGACAGCCTTGCCTGCGGAGCAGCCCGGCCGGCCGACGGGCCGGTCCAAGGGACCGAGCCCGATCGACGTCACGGGACAATGGTCCCGTGACGGGGCCGTCCGGTTCAGCCCCAAATCCTCCCCTGGAATGGGAGGGGACCATGCGCAGCATGGTGGTGGGGTATCAGCGTCCGAAAATGAATCACCGACGCTGATACCCCACCACCACCGCCTGCGGCGGCGGTCCCCCTCCCCCCAAGGGGGAGGAATTGGATCGTCGCTACTGGTCCGGATGCCCCAGCAAATAGGACAAGGTCCACCCGTCGTCGCCATGGCCGCTGCCGTTGACGACATCGTCCAGATACCAGCGTCCCCCGATCCGGACGAAGAGAAAGCGGGTGGAATCCGCGCGGCCGCTATTGGTCCAATGCGCGGTCACCGTGCGCGCATTCGGGCCGGTGTCGGCCTGGGTCGCGGAGATGCCGGACAGCTCCCAATCCTGCGCGTTGATCCACCAGTCGAAATCGATCGAGCCGACCTCGTCATGGTGCCGGTGCTGCCAGCGGTCGTAAGTCGCGGACAAAGCGGCGAGACGGGGCGAATAGGCCCAGACCGGATCGGGCGGGACGCGGCTGTTGTCCGTCCGATAGGATTGCAGCCGCTGCAGCACGAAGGCGCGGGGATCGTCGACGCCGCGGGCATGGGCGGCGCGATGCGCCGGCGCCGCCAGTGCCGCGCCGACGAGGTTCGAGGCGGCGAGAGCCGCCGCCAGTACGATCATTTTCCTGCCCATCCGCGCCTCCCCTTTTTGCCGCGCGCAATCAGCACCAGCGCGCGGCCGAACGCAAGGGGACGCAAGCGGCGCGCCACCTCAGGAGGAGGAGCTTTCCTCTTCCTCGAAGGTGACGGCGACGTCGGCATTGGCCGAGAGCCGGACCTGATCGCCCTCGACGTCGGCGACGAGGCCGAGCGAGATGTAGTGATGATGGCCTTCGTGGCTGCCCTGGCCGCTGTCCTTCTTGGTCAGCTTGATCCGGTCGCCATCGACATGGTCGACCGTGCCGACATGGACGCCGTCGGCGCCGATCACTTCCATATGCTCGCGAATTGCTTCTCTGCCCGCCATCTGCCTTCTCCTCTAGGATTGTGCCGTTTGAACCGCCCGGAGCAGCGGCTGTTCCCTCGCCGCGGCCAGGTAGGAATGGATCGAAGCGACCACCTGGGCGCCGTCGCCCACCGCGGCGGCGACCCGCTTGACCGAGCCAGAGCGCACGTCGCCGACCGCGAACACGCCGCGGCGGCTGGTCTCGAGCGGCAGCCTTTCCTCGCCGGCGCCGGCGCCGGTGCAGACGAAGCCGCGCGCATCGACCTTCAGCCCCGAGGCCAGCAGCCAATCGGTATTGGGCTCGGCGCCGATGAAGGAGAAGAGTTGGCTGACCGCGGCCCGCGTCTCCGCGCCTGAAGCAAGATCGCGCCAAGCGATCGCCGAAAGCTGCCCATCGGCGCCGTCGAGCGCGACGATCTCGGCGCCTTCGACGACCTCGACATTGGGGAGCTGCTCGATCCGCTCGATCAGGTAAGCCGACATGGTCGCGGCGAGCGGCTTGCGCACGATCATCGTCACCCGCCGCGCCTGCGAGGCGAGAAAGACTACGGCCTGGCCCGCCGAATTGCCGCCGCCGACCAGGGCGACCGCCTCGCCGGCGCAGAGCTGCCCTTCCATCGGCGTCGCCCAATAATGGACGGAGCTGCCCTCATAATCTTCGAGGCCCTGCACGCCGAGCCGGCGGTAGCGGGCGCCGGTCGCGATCACCGCGGCGCGGGCCTGTACGCGCTCGCCGTTCGCCAGCGCGAGGTGCAGCGGCTCGTTGCCGCATTCGAGCTTCAGCGCCTCGTCCGGAATTGCCATCTCGACGCCGAACTTCTGCGCCTGGCTGTAGGCGCGGCCCATCAGCGCCATGCCGGAGATGCCGGTCGGGAAGCCGAGATAATTCTCGATGCGGCTCGAGGCGCCGGCCTGGCCGCCGAACGAGCGGCAGTCGAGCGCGAGCACCGACAGCCCTTCCGAGCTCGCATAGACGGCGGTGGCGAGTCCCGAGGGCCCCGCGCCGATCACCACCAGGTCGAACAGCCGCTCCGGGTCGATCGGCCCGACCAGGCCGATGCAGCGGGCAAGCGCGCCTTCATCCGGGTTGCGCAGCAGCTGGCCGCCCGGGCAGAGCACGATCGGCAATTCCTCCGGCACGACCTCGAACCGCTCGATCAGGGTCTGCGCGCAGCTGTCGGTGTCCGGGCTGAGCAATTGGAACGGATGACCGTTGCGGCGCAGGAAATTGGCGAGCCGCAGCACGTCCGGCTGCTCCGCATGGCCGACGATCACCGGCCCGCCGGCGCCGGTCTCGAGCAGGCCGACTCGCCTGAGGATCAGCGCGCGCATGATCCGCTCGCCGAGCTCGGCCTCGGCGACCAGCAAAGCGCGCAGCCGCTCGGGCGGGATCTCGACCGCCTCGACGTCGCTCAGCGCCTCGGCCTCGACCAGGGAGGGGCGGCCCGACAATTGGGCGAGCTCGCCCATGAATGAGCCTTTGCGATGGACGACGATCGGACTGGCGCCGTGCTCGTCGCGCTGCCGGACCTCAACCTCGCCGGAGAGGATGAGGATCAGCCCGTGGCCGCGCTCGCCGACGCGGGCCAGCATCTCGCCCTTCGCGAAACGGTGCGGCGTCCCAAATCGCCGGAGCCGCGCCATCTCGGCATCGGTCAGGGTCGGGAACATCTGGGCGCCGCGCGTCGCGATGATCGTCTGAAGTGGCGCGTCGTCGGTCATTCTCGTCTCCTCCGAGCGGGCGGGGCCGGCGGAGCGCCGGCCCGCCCGCCGGTTCAGGTGAGCGTCGGGCTCGCCACGATCAAGGCCTCGGTCGCCGAGGCCGGCTCGGCGATGAAGGCGAGCAGGTCGGCATTGATGATGTCGGCATGGGTCGTGCACATGCCGTGCGGCAGGCCCTCATAGCTTCTCAGGCTTCCGTTCCTGAGCAGCTTGACGCTGAGCGGGGCGGAATCCGCATAGGGCACCACTTGATCATCGGTGCCGTGCATCACCAGCACCGGCACGTCGATCCGCCGCAGATCCTCGGTGAAATCGGTTTCGGAAAAGGCCTTGATGCAGTCGTAATGGGCCTTGGCGCCACCCATCATGCCCTGCCGCCACCAATTGTCGATCACGCCCTGGCTCGGCACCGCGCCATCCCGGTTGTAGCCGTAAAAGGGTCCGGCCGGGATGTCGCGATAGAGCTGCGCCCGGTTGGCAGCGAGCGCGGCACGATAGCCGTCGAAGGCCTCGATCGGCAGCCCGCCGGGATTGGCCTCGGTCCGCAGCATGAGCGGCGGCACCGCGCCGACCAGCACCGCCTTGGCGACGCGGCCCGGTTCGGCGCGCGCGACATAATGGGCGACCTCGCCGCCGCCGGTCGAATGGCCGACATGGATCGCACCCCTGAGATCGAGCGCCTTCGCCAGCGCGATCATGTCGGCGGCATAGGTGTCCATGTCGTTGCCGGTGTCGGTCTGGGTCGAGCGGCCGTGGCCGCGCCGGTCGTGCGCGATCACCCGGTAGCCGCGCCCGAGGAAGAACAGCATCTGGTTGTCCCAATCGTCGGCGCTGAGCGGCCAGCCGTGATGGAAGACGATCGGCGTGGCATCCATCGGCCCCCAGTCCTTGAAGAAGATTTCCGTGCCGTCGCTCGTCGTGATCATGTTCATTTCACGTCTCCTTCGCTTCAGGCGGCCGGCAACCCCCGGTCAGGGATGGCGATCGAGGAAGCCGCGGACGAGGGCGACCGTCATCCTCGGATTCTCCTCCATGATCCAATGGCCCGAATCGGTCACGACGGCGCCCTCCACATTGTCTGCGGCGAAGCGCATCACGTCCGCCATCTGCGTGCCGAAGCTGTGGTCGCCGCCGATCGCCAGCACCGGCATATGGAGCTTGCCGCGCGCGAGGAACGCGCGATTGTCCGCTGCATCCTGGTCGAAGGCATGGAATTGCTCGAAGCCGGAATGCATGGCGCCGGGCCGGGCGTAGAGGCGCGCGTAATGGCGGCGCGACGCTTCGCCGAACCGCGCCGGGTGCGCGGAGAATTCATTCCAGAAGCGATCGAGATAGATGCGTTCGCGGCCGGCCACCAGCCGCTCCATGTCCGGTCCGCGGAAGCGAAAATGCCATAGCAACGGATTCTGCACAATCTGCTCCCACGGCCCGATGCCGGGCAAGGGCGCGTCGATCAGCACGAAGCGGGTCACCCGCGCCGGATATTGCGCGGCGAATGCGTAGCCGACCATATTGCCGATATCGTGGGTCACGAGATCGACCCGGCCCGCGCGCAACGCGTCGAGCACGCCGGCCATATCGCCGGCCTGGGTCTTCTTGTCGTAGCCGCCGGCCGGATGGGAAGAGAGGCCCATCCCCCTGAGGTCGGGAACGATGACCCGGTGATCGCGCGCAAGCTCCGCCGCTAGCGGCGCCCACATGTCGCCGGTCTCGCCATAGCCATGGAGCAGCAGCACGGCGGGCCCCGTCGCGGGACCGCCGACGCGGATATGGATGGTGGCGCCGTTGGCGGCGATTTCCCGAACCTGGAAGCCGGCCGGAAACGGGACGATCTGGCCGGCGGAGGGCGAGGCCCACCCCGCCCAGAGCAGGAACGCCATGATGAGCGGGAGCGGCCGCATCGCGGCGACGAATGGCGTCTTCGGAAAGCCAGCTCCATGCATTGCGCTTCTCCTTTCGCGAGAGCGCCGTAGGCGGCGGCCGAGTCGCCGCCGGTCGCCGCGGCAGCGTCTATCATGGATGGAAAGACGGCACCACGACAGTGCAGGCAGTCGGGCCGCGCGGCGCGATCACCGGCTCGGGGCCGCTGCTCGCAAGGTCCGCCGGATCCGGCAGCGAAATGGAGCGCGACGGAAAGCGCTTGATTGCGGCAGGCGAGCAGCCGACGGTGCCGACCGCTCGATCGGGGGGATTCCATGCGCGCATTTCTGGCCCTGGCCGCCTTCTTCTGCGCGCTGGCCGTGCTGCCCGACGCGGCTGTCGCGCAGAGCGCCGAGGAGCAGGGCAGGATCGCGTGGGCCGAGCAGCGCGGACAGTTGCTCTACGAGGTCGACCGCGCCGCCTGGGTCACGACCGACGATCTCGCCGCGAGGGTCCGCGACCTCGCCGGCGCCGGCATTCGGGGCTGGACGGTCGAGCGGGACGGCAACTTCTATCTGGTCGTCTATTATGTCGGCGAGGGCGATGCGCGCGCCGCGCTCTATCGCGGCCGGGTCGAGAACGGCCGGGTGGTTTCCGGCGAAGTCTTCGCGGCGGGCAGCCGGCCGGCCCTGACCCCGATCCAGCGCCGCATCGCCGACGCGCGCGACGCGGCCGCCCGTCTCGATCGCCAGCCCTGCACCGAGGCCCACTTCAACATCACCGTGATCCCGCCCGAGAACGCCGAGGCGCCGATCGACGTCTATGCGCTGACCGCGCAGATCCAGGACGTCTATCCGTTCGGTGGACATTTCCGGATGACGGTTTCACCGTCGGGGCAGATCGTCGCGCAGCGCGCCTTCACCAACTCCTGTCTCAACATGCCGAGACAGCAGAATGGCCACGGCCAGCCGGCGGCGCTGGTGATCACCCATCTGCTCGATCCGATCCCGACCGAGATCCATGTCTTCATGTCGCTCTCGATCGGGCTTCCGGTCTATGTGGGAACGGCGAATCCGCAGCGGATCTGGAGCGTGGAGGGATCTCATATCGGATTGGTGCAGACGCCGCCGGGCCGGCCGCCGCACACTTGATCGCGACGCGGCTTTTCCCGAAGCAGCGGGATCGACACAGGGAGCTTCGCATGCGCTTCACGATTCTTGCCGCCCTCGCCTCTCTTGCTGCCGCCGCATCGGCCCAGCCCGGCGCCTGGCGGCCGCAGCCGATCCATGGCGCGACCGAGCCGGCGGACGTGATCGCGCACAGCGCCGCCTCCGACTGGCGACCGATCGATCCGGAGAACCTGCTGGTGATGGATCTCGCCGATGGCGGCCGAATCATCATCGAGCTGGCGCCGGCCTTCGCGCCGGTCCACGTCGCCAACATCCGCCGCTTCGCCCGCGCCGGCTGGTGGAACAACGCCACCATCTACCGGGTGCAGGACAATTATGTCGCCCAATGGGGCAATGGCGATGCGCAGGTCGCCCTGCCCGCCGGCGTCGTCGCCCAGCCGCCGGCCGAATATGAGCGCCGGCTGGCGGGCCTGCGCATCCGCCCGCTCGGCTATCCCGATGCTTATGCGCCGGCGGTCGGTCATGTCGACTCCTGGCCGGTCGGCTACGACCCGCGCCGCTCCATGGCCTGGCTCACCCATTGCTATGCGAGCGTCGGCGTCGGCCGCGACCTGGCGCCGAGCACCGGCACCGGCGGCGAGCTCTATGCGGTGATCGGCCATGCGCCGCGCCATCTCGACCGCAACATCGCCAGCGTCGGCCGGGTGATCGAAGGCATCGCCCTGCTCTCCGCCCGGCCGCGCGGGACTGGCCAGCTCGGCTTCTACCAGGCCGATCATGGGGAGACGCCGATCCCGATCCGCGCCGCCCGCCTCGCCGCCGACATGCCGGAAGCGGAGCGGCCGCGCTTCGAGGCGATGCGCACCGACACGCCGACCTTCGCCGCTTATGTCCGCGGCCGCGCCAATCGCGGCGGCGCCTTCTTCCAGGTGCCGGCCGGCGGGGTCGATCTGTGCAACGTCAACGTGCCGGTGCGGCGGGTGCCGGCCGGACGATAGGGTTCAGCGCAGCACCATCCGGTCGCCGCTGATCTGGACGTTGCCGACGCGGCTGAGGAAGCTCTGGCCCAGCAGCGAGATGGGCAGCTCGCGCGCGACCGCGCCGGGCACGCCGCGCGCCTCGAGCGGGCCGGCGGCGATGCGGTCGATCGTGACCGGGATGATCTCGACGCTGCCGCCGGCGCCCTGTGCGACGGCGCGCCCGCTCGGCAGGGCGATGCCCGCACGCTGCGCGTCGGCGGGGGTCAGGGCGACCATCGAGGCGCCGGTGTCGATCAGGAAATGGATCCGGGCGCCGTTGACCTGGGCGTCGAGATAGAAGTGGCCGTCCGGCGCGCGCTGGATTTCTCTGGAGGCGAAGCCGTTGCCGGCCCGCGGCGTGGCGGCGCTCACGGTGCGCGCACCCTCGGCCGGCCCGGCGGTCTGCGTCGGCGGTGACGGCGGCGAGGACGGACCGGCGCCGAAGTGCGGGGCGAGCAATGCCACCCCGATCAGGCCAAGGCCGAGCCAGACGATGTTGCCGCCGCTGGACATTCGGCCGCGATACGGCCGGGCGGGCGAAGATCGGGTTAACGGCGCAACCGTCTTGCCGCGATTACCAAGCCCTCGGATGCCGTGCGCTGCAAATCGCTCTTATAAAAAGCGCCCGCCGAGGCTTTCGACCTCCGGCGGGCGCCGATACGCCGCTCCTGACTCAATGGCACTTCGAGCGCAGGCGAGGCGGGATGGCTGCCCCATTGGCCTCGGGGCAGCTTCGGGGGTCAAGCGGCGTTCTGGTGCGCCGTCTCGGGGATGAAGGCACGACGGACGGTGCGCACGATCTGGCCGCCGGCGACCAAAGG
>JAFAZM010000111.1 GCA_019239785.1 Sphingomonadaceae bacterium | reverse complement strand
GGCGACCACGCCGATCGGCATGTCGCGTTCCTCGAGCGCAAGCAGCTGCCCACCCTTGCGGGCGCGGCTCGCGGCGAGCGCCGAACGGATGCCGCCGATCACCGGGCCGGAGATCTTGATCAAAGTCCAGATCGCGGCGACGCCGATCACGCCGGCGCCGAAGAAGCGGATGTCTTGCCGGAAGATCGTGTTCGCCCATTCCTCCGGGCCGAGCGGCAGCGGCTGCTGGCCGGTGAGGATAGGCAGCAGGATCCACCAGCCGAGCACCATGCCGAGCGCCATCGCCATGCCGACCGAGATGCCGACGAGATGGCCGACCCCCATCAGGGCGTAGGAGAAGCCGAGCGAGACGCCGGTCGCGCCCGAGCCGGCGCGGAACCAGGTGGCCGCCTCGGTCGCGACCAATTTGGTCTGGGTGAGGATCGCGAAGACGGCCGAAAGCACGCTGCCCCAGACCAGGGCGGCGAGGCCCTTCACGCTTTCCTCGGCGCCCTCGCGCGAGCCCGAGCCGACGCGCAGCACCTCCGCGGCGGCGCGCCCTTCGGGATAGGGCAGATCGGGCGATTCGACGATCAGGGCGCGGCGCAGCGGCACCGAGAAGAGCACGCCGAGGATGCCCCCGGTCGCGGTGACCGCGGCGGTCGTCCAATAAGGGAAGCCCTGCCACCAGCCGATCATGACCAGGCCAGGCAGGACGAAGATGATCGCGGCCAGCGTCCCCGCCGCCGAGGCGATGGTCTGGACGATATTGTTCTCGAGGATCGAGCTGTCGCGGAACATGCGCAGCACCGCCATCGAGATCACCGCGGCCGGGATCGAGGTCGCGAAGGTGAGCGCGACCTTGAGGCCAAGATAGACGTTGGCGGCGGTGAAGAGGAGGGTGATCGCGCCGCCGAGCAGGACGCCGCGGAGCGTCAGCTCGCGCGGCGATCTCTGCCCTTCGGTCGCCTCGGTCGGCGCGGCGGCCACGCCCTCAGTGCGCCGGCGCCGGCGTCGGACGCGCCGGAGCGGCGGCGCGGGCCAGGTCGACGCCGATATAGGCCGGCGGGTTGTTGCCGCGCTTCACCTGCAGCAGCACCGTGTTCCGCCCGGCCCGGCGGGCCGCGTCGACGATGGAGGCGGCCGCCTCCGGAGTCGCCGTCGGCTGCTGGTTGATCGAGAGGATGATGTCGCCCGTCTGCAGGCCCTTCTGGCCGGCGTCGCTGTTCGGATCGACGGTGCCGACGACGAGGCCGCGGACACTGGCGTCGCGGATGTTCAGCCGCTGGGCCATGGCCGGGGTCAGCGGCTCGAGCGCGAGGCCGAGCGCGGCCTGGGCCGAACGCTGGCCCGCCGACTGGGTCGGCGCGCTCGGCTTGCCGCCCGCGTCATTGCTGTCGTTGTTGCCGTCGTCCTCGACGCCGTTCAGCCGCGCCAGCTCGTCCTCGGTCGGCCGCTCGGCGATCTGGATGTTCAGGGTGCGGCGCTGGCCCTGGCGGATCACCTCGATCGGCACGCGCGCGCCGATCGCCTGCTGGGAAATCAGGTAAGCGAGCGTGGCGTCCGGCGTGACCGGCCGGCCGCCGACGCTGACGATGACGTCGCCCTCCTGCACGCCGGCGCGGGCGGCCGGGCCGCCCGGGGTCACCGAGCGGATCAGGGTGCCGCGATTGCGGTCGATGCCGAGCGCGGCCGCGACGCCTTCGTCGACGTCCTGCATGCCGACGCCGATATAGCCGCGATGGACGCGCTCGCCCCGGCGCAGCTGATCGACCACCGGCGCGACCTGCTCGGCCGGAATCGCGAAGCCGATGCCGACATTGCCGCCGGTCGGCGAGATCAGGGCGGTGTTGATGCCGATCACGTTGCCGTTGACGTCGAACATCGGGCCGCCCGAATTGCCCGAATTGATCGAGGCGTCGGTCTGGATGTAGCGGTCGTAGAGGCCGGCGCCGATATTGCGGTGCAGCGCCGAGACGATGCCGGCGGTCACGGTGCCGCCGAGGCCGAACGGATTGCCGATCGCGATCACCCAGTCGCCGACCCTGGTGCGGGTCGAATCGCCGAAGCGGACGAAGGGCAAGGGCCGGGTCGGATTGATCTTCAGCACCGCGATGTCGGCGACCTGGTCGCGGCCGACCACCTCGGCCTCATATTCGGTGCGGTCGGCGAGCGTGACCGTGATCTGCTCGACCACCGCGTCCGGCCGGGCCGGCGCGATCACGTGGTTGTTGGTGACGACATAGCCGTCCGGCGAGATGATGAAGCCGGAGCCCAATGAGCCGCCGCGCTGGGTGACCGGGCCCTGATTCTGGTCCGGCGCCTGGCCGCCGAAGCGGCGGAAGAATTCCTCGAAGCCCGGCGGCAATTGCTGCTGGCGGACGGTGACGCTCTGCCGCGTCGCGATGTTGACGACCGCCGGCTGCAGGCGATCGGCGAGGTTGGCGAAGCTCATCGGAGCGCCGCCGGGCGGCACCGCGGAGATCGAGCCGGGCTCGTTCTGGGCGGTCTGCGCGCCGAGCGGGCTGAGGCTCAGGCTCGCGGCCGCGCCGCCGAGCAGGATCGCGCCGGTTATTCCATAAACGTAACGCACGTGGGTGATTCCTTCCTAAAATGCTGTCCGCCGAGGTGCGCCGGGAGCCCGCCGGCGGCTCTTGCACGCTATGTAGGACGCCTGAACTGAGTTTGAATGACTACTCTTGTGGTTTTGATCCTTTTCACCGCCCGCTCCCCGCAGCGCCGCCCCCGCGGAACTGCCGCAGATAATCGTTGTTGGGGGAAAGGATGATGTTGGTGCGGCCGCGCGGCTGATCGCCCGTCGGAGTCTCCGCGACGAAGCTGGTCCGATAGGACTGCATCGCCCGCCAGAAATCGTAGAAATCCGGATCCTGGTTGAAGGCGTGGGCATAAGTCGCCGCCGCCTCGGCATCGGCCTCGGCGCGGATGATCTGCGCCTGCTTGTAGCCCTGCGCCTCGATCGAGCGGGCCTCCTGGGTCCGCGCGGTGCGCATCCGCTCATAGGCGGAATCGAGCGGGGTGCCGTCGGGCAGGTCCGCATGCTTGATGCGGACGTCGATGATCTCGGCGCCATATTGGGCGGCGACGCGATTCAGCGCATTCTGGATATTGTCCATCACCTGGCCGCGCTCGGGGCTGAGCAAGGCGGCGAAGGGCTGGCGGCCGAGCTCGTTGCGCAGGGCCGAGGCGAGGATCGGCCGCAGCTGGTTCGAGACATTCTCCTCGGTCTGCGCCGAGATGTACATGCGCAGCGGATCGACGATCCGGTAGCGGGCGAAGGCATCGACCTGGAGCCTTTGCTGATCGGCCGAGAGCACCTGCTGATTGTCCATGCCGATCGACTGGATGCGCTTGTCGATCCAGACGATCGTCTCGAGGAAGGGGATGCGCGCGGCGAGGCCGGCGCCGGTCCGGCCGTAGGGCTCGTTCGGATGGTATTTGTTGAGGATGCGGATCGGCTGGCCGAAGCGGACGACCACCGCCTGCTCGGTCTCGGGCACGATCGAGAAGGTGGCGGCGACCAGGATCAGCAGCAGGATCGTGACGATGCTGAGCGCGATCGGATTGCGGGCGAGATTGTTCATTGCGCCGGCGCTCCCGGCTGTGCGGGCGCCGGCGCCCGCCGCTGGAGCTCCGGCAGCGCGAGATAGGGGGTCACGCCGGGAGCCTCGACGATCGTCGTGTCGACGTGCTGGAGGATGTTCTCCATCGTCTCGTAATAGAGGCGGCGCCGGGTCACCGCCGGCGCGGCGCGATATTCGGCATAGATCTTCTCGAAGGCCGCGGCTTCGCCCTGCGCGTGCGCGGTCGTCTGCAGCGCATAGGCGCGGGCATTGTTCATCGCGCTCTGCGCGCGCTGCTGTGCCGCGGAGACCTCGAGGAAGGCCTGGTTGACCGCCTCGGGCGGCCCCGACTGGTTGATCGCGACGCCCTGGACCCGCACGCCCGAGCCGTAATCGTCGAGCAATTGCTGCATGTTCTGCTCGACCCTTTGCTCGATGTCGGCGCGGCCGGCACCGATCGCATCGTCGAGGGTGACGCGCGCCACGACCGAGCGCATGGCGCTTTCGGCGACCTCGCGGATCGTCGCTTCGGGATCGTTGATCTGGAAGGCGTAGCGCTCCGGATCGCTGATGTTCCAGCGCACCGAATAAGCGAGGTCGATCACATTATAGTCGCCGGTCAGGATGAGGTTCTCGCCGCTGCCCGGGATCGCCATCGTGCGGATATTCTCGACGTCGAGCTTGGTGACCTTGCCGAATGGGGCCGGCCAGGACAGGCCGACGCCCGGGCCCATCGTGTAGGAATAGGAGCCGAGCGTCTGGACGACGCCCCGCTCCTGCGGGCCGATCCGCCAGATACTGGTGAACAGGATCCAGAGCAGGAGGAAGGCGATCAGGCCGTAGAGCCAATAGGGCCGGCCGTCGCGCGGGAAGCCGCCGCCGAACCGCTCGCGGCTGCGCTTCAGGAATTCGTCGATCGGGCCCGGGCCGTTGCCGTCCCCGCCGCCGCCGGAGGAGGGCTTGCGCCGCCGCGGTCCCCAGGGATTGCGCGGACCTTCGCCGCCGGAGCCGCCGTCATCGCCGCCGCCTGCCCCCCAGGGGCCGCCGCGATTGTCGCTGAGCGACGCGCCGTCGCGGGCGCCGCGGCCGAACATCCGTATCATGCGCGGCCTTATAGGGAGCGGATTCGCGGAAAAACAGTGCCAAGCGGCGCCGCTCTCGCCTAGGGGAGCCGCATGAGTGAGGAGCTGGAATCGAAGCTGAAGGCGGTCGACGGCCTGGCCGGGCGGATCGCGATGGCGCGGGTGAAGGACGGGGTGGCGACGGTGATGCTCGACGCGACCGGCCTCTCCGCCGAGGAGCGCGCCGGGCTGGAGCGCAAGGTGCGCGCCGCGACGGTCGCGATGCCGGAGGTCACGGACACGCGGGTGGCGATGACCGCGGAGAAGGTGCAGCGGACGGTGATCGCGATCGGCAGCGGCAAGGGCGGGGTCGGCAAGTCGACCGTCTCGGCCAATATCGCGGTCGCGGTGGCGCGGATGGGGAAGAAGGTCGGCCTGATCGATGCCGACATCTACGGCCCGTCGCAGACCCGGATCATGGGCAATGCCAGCCGGCCCGAGCTTGCCGACCAGCAGATCGTGCCGGTCCCGGCGCACGGCGTCCGCATGCTCTCGATCGGCCAGCTGATCGAGCCCGGCACCGCGGTCGCCTGGCGCGGACCGATGACGGCGAGCGCGCTGACCAGCCTGATGGAAGGCGATTGGGGCGATTGCGAGCTGCTGATCGTCGACCTGCCGCCCGGCACCGGCGACGTCCAGATGACCCTGATCCAGAAATGGAAGCCGGCCGGCGCGGTGATCGTCTCGACCCCGCAGGACCTGGCCCTGATCGACGCCACCAGGGCGATCGACATGTTCCGCAAGATGGACGTGAAGGTGATCGGCCTCGTCGAGAATATGGCGGGCTATGCCTGCCCGCATTGCGGCGAAGTTTCGGACCCGTTCGGCAGCGGCGGCGCCGAGGCGGCGGCGGCGCGGCTCGG
>JAFAZM010000214.1 GCA_019239785.1 Sphingomonadaceae bacterium | reverse complement strand
GCTCGACAGCAGATAGCCGTGGGCGGCGTGGAGCTCGATCATGTCGAAGCCCGCCTCCAGCCCCATCTTCACCGCGGCGACGAACTGCGCGACCACCTCGTCCATGTCCGCCCGCGTCATCGGCCGCGGCACCTGGTTGTCCGCGCTCCACGGCACGTCGGCGGCGGCCATGACGGGCCAGTTGCCGCTGTCGAGCGGGACGTCATAACCTTCCCAGCCGAGCTTGGTGGAGCCCTTGGGCCCCGAATGGCCCAGCTGCAGGCAGAATTTCGCGCTGCTCCGGCTGTGGACGAAATCGACGATCCGCCGCCAGGCCGCGACGTGCTCAGGCGCGTACATCCCGGTGCAGCCCGGCGTGATCCGCCCCTCCGGCGAGACGCAGGTCATCTCGGTGTAGATGAGGCCGGCCCCCCCCTGGGCGCGGGCGCCGTAATGGACGAGGTGGAAGTCGCCCGGCGTGCCGTCCTCGGCCGAATACATCGCCATCGGCGAGACGACGACGCGGTTGGCGAGCGCGAGCCCGCGCAGCCGAAAGGGCGCGAACATCGGCGGCGCGGCTTCGTTCACCGGCCGTCCGCGCGCCTTCGCCTGGAACCAGCGCTCGACCCCCTCCAGCCATTCCCGGTCGCGCAGCCGGAGGTTCTCGTGGCTCACCCGCTGGCTGCGGGTGAGCAGGGAATAAGCGAACTGGATCGGCTCGAAATGGAGATAGCGCTCCAGCGTCTCGAACCAGGTGGTCGAGTTGCGCGCGCTGTTCTGCAGCTTCAGCACCTCCAGGTTCCGCTCCGCCTGATATTCGGCGAGCGCCGCCTCGCGGCCGAGCCCCGGCCGGTTCAGCACCTCGGCGAGCTTGATCGCATCCTCGAGCGCAAGCTTGGTGCCGGAGCCGATCGAGAAATGCGCGGTGTGCGCTGCGTCGCCGAGCAGGATCAGATTGCGGTAGGCCCAGCTCGCGCAGACGATCCGGCGGAAGTTCAGCCAGGCCTGCGGGCCGGGCAGGTGGGTCGCATTCGAGATGAGCCGGTGGCCGTCCAGGTAGCGGGCGAAGATCCGCTCGCAGAGCGCGATCGCCTCTTCCTGGCTCATATGGTCGAGGCCGAGCCCGGTCCAGGTTTCCGGGTCCATCTCGACGATGAAGGTCGAGCAATCCTCGGCGAAGCGATAGGCATGCGCCCAGACCCAGCCGGCTTCGGTGCGCTCGAAGGCGAAGGTGAAGGCTTCGAACACCTTCCCGGTGCCGAACCAGAAGAACTTGTTCCTGCGCACCTGCACGTCGACGCCGAAATGCGCCTGGTAGCGGTCGCGGATGCGGCTGTTCGCCCCGTCGGCGGCGATCACCAGGTCGTAATCGGTCCAATCCTCCAGCTCCGCGCTCGCCTCATGCTCGAAATGGAGCGTGACGCCGAGTTCGCCCGCCCGTTCCTGCAATATAGCAAGCAGCCTTTTGCGGCCGATGCCGATGAAGCCGTGGCCCGAGGAGCGGATCGTCTCCCCATGCACGTGCACCTCGATATCGTCCCAATGGGCGAACTCGCGCTGGATCGTCGCGCCCGACACCGGATCGTTGGCGAGCAGGTTCTCGACGGTCTGGTCGGAGAAGACGACCCCCCAGCCGAACGTGTCGTCGGCCCGGTTGCGCTCGAAAATTTCGATGACGTGCGCGGGTTCGCGCAGCTTCATCGAGATCGCGAAATAGAGCCCCGCGGGCCCACCGCCGATGCACGCGATGCGCATGCGCGTCTCCAGATGCTTTAGGCCTAAAATATCGGCGCTTGCGCAGCGGTCAAGCACCCCTTCGGAAATGCCCCATTTCGAGAGGGGAAATTATCCTGGGGCGAGGCCGCATTACCCTATGCAAGGGATATGCGATGGGTTACGCCCTCATCAACGAGCCGGAATGAATCCGGCCGATGATCTGTGGAGGTCATCATGCCGGTTGGGGACAATCCTTATGGGGCGATTCTGATCGACGACGGCGGCAGGCCAGGCCGCGCGTCGCCGATCGCGCGCCGGGCCTTGCTCCTGCTCGGCACGTCGCTGCTCGCCCAGGCCGTGCTGCCGTCCGCGGCGCGTGCCCAGGAGGAATGCGGCCCGCCGCCGGCGGGCGGCGGCACCGTCTCCTGCCCGCCCGCCAACAATCCCTATCCGAACGGCATCACCTACGACAATGTCGTCGACGACCTCACCATCGCCCTCGAGCCCGGCCTCCAGAGCCAGGGCACCGTCAGCACCACCTCGATCACCGCGGGGGTCGACCTTCGCGTCGAGGGCGCCACCAACACGCTCGTCACCACCGGCGGCGCCAATCTTCCCGGCGTGCGGGTCAGTTCCGGCCACGGCACGGCCTACGTCGCCGCCGACCACGTCACCACCACGGGTTCGTCCTCGGTCGGCATCACCGCCAACAGCTCCGACCTGACCACCATCCTCGCCAACGATGTCGCGACCTCGGGCCCGTCGAGCGTCGGCATCGACGGGCGGCAGAGCGGCTATGTCTACACCCCGCCCCCCGGCTGCTACGGCTATTATGGCTGCGGCAGCGATCCCTACGGCCCGCCGCGGACCGGGCCCGGTGTCATCATCAACGCCGGTTCGACGACCACGGCGGGCGACGCCAGCACCGCGATCAACGGCGTCTCCATCGACGGCTTCGTCACCATCACCAGCAACAGCGCCGGCACCCAGGGCCTCAATTCGGCCGGGATCACCGCCGACGGCAGGACCAACGTCTCGGTCACCAGCAATACGGTCTCCACGGCCCGCGACGACAGCGCCGGCATAACCGCGGGTTCGTCCTTCGGCTTCGTCACCGTCTCGAGCGGGGATGTCACCACGGGTGGCGCCCGGTCCGTCGGCATCCAGGCAACCGGCTACGGTGTCACCATCGCCAGCACCGGCACGGCCACGACGACCGGCGACGACAGCACCGGCATTCTGGGCTCCTCCTCGGGCAATATCAGCATCGCCAACAGCGGCAACGTCACCACGCACGGCGATCGCTCGACCGGCCTCGATGCGACCAGCACAGCCGGCAGCGTCTCGATCAGCGGCGGAGGCGGCGTCACCACCGAGGGCGACCAGAGCGTCGGTATCCACGCGAATGCGGACTCCACCGCGCGGGTCGAGTCGGGCGCCGTCCAGACCGGCGGCGACGACAGCATCGGCATTCTCGCCACCAGCCACAGCGGGACAACGGTCTATAATCTCTCGGTCGTCACCACCGGCAACAATAGCGACGGGATCAGGGCCACGGCCATTTATGGGGACGTGACCGTGTCGACCGGATCGGTGTCGACCGGCGGCACCACCAGCATCGGCATCAACGCGGTCAGCACGCACGGCTCGGTCAACGTCACCAGCACCGGCGCGGTGACCACCCTCACGAGCGACGGCATCTATGCGCGCGCCGACGAGGGCAGTGTCGCGGTCCAGGCCCACGACGTTTCGACCGGCGGCGCCGGCAGCGCGGGCATCTTTGCCCACAGCAACACCGGCACCGTGTCCGTCACCAGCGACGGCGCGATCAATACCTATGGGCAGGGCAGCGCCGGCATCGACGCGCGCGCCGCGGCCGGCACCGGCAGCGTCACCGTGGCGGCCGGCTCGGTGCACACGCGCGGCGACCAGTCGGACGGCATCTACGCGAAGAGCTTCGGCGGCGACGTCTCGGTCTCGGCCAGCGGCGACGTGATCACGGAAGGCGCGACGAGCACCGGAATCTACGCCCGCGCCGACAACGGCAACGTCACCGTCCGCGCCGCCGGGGTCACCACCGCCACAGACAACAGCCCGGGCATCTATGCCGGCAGCGTCACTGGAGCGGTCTCGGTCACCAGCGTCGGCCTTGTGGACACGACCGGCGACTTTGCCGGCGGCATCCGCGCCCAGGCGTCGGGCGGCAGCGGCAATGTCGACGTGAGCGCGGCGGACGTGCACACGCGCGGCGCCTATTCCGACGCCATCCATGCCTTCGGCTCGGGCGGCGCCGTGACCGTCTCCAGCAGCGGCACGGTCACCACCGAGGATCACGACAGCATCGGCATCTACGCCCGCTCGAGCGGCGGCGCGGTCAGCGTCCACGGCAACAACGTCACCACGATCGGCGACTACAGCACCGGCATCTTCGCCAAATCGAACACCAGCTCGGTCTCGGTGACCAGCGACGGCCTGGTCGACACGACAGGCTATGAGAGCGACGGCATCTACGCGCGCACCGGCAGCGGCATCGGCGCCGTCAGCGTGACCGCGGGCGACGTCCACACGCGCGGCGCCTATGCCGACGGCATCTATGCGCGCAGCTTCGGCGGCGACGTCTCGGTCAGCAGCGCTTCGGTCCAGACCGAGGGGCACGATTCCCGGGGCATCTACGCCTACGCGCGCACCGGCGCGGTCAGCGTCACCAGCGGCTCCGTGACGACCCGGCTTGCCGGCAGCACCGGCATCTATGCGTCGGGGACGACCAACGTCGTCATCGGTTCGACCTCGGTCAGCACCGGCGGCGACAATGCGGTCGGCATTCTCGCGGTCCAGGTCAGCCCCCCCTCGGGTCCGCCCACCATCCAGGGGCCGGCCGGCGCCGGCGCGCTCGTGGGCCCGGCGGCGGGCGTTTCGATCGTCAGCGGCACCGTTTCGACCGGCGGCTCGCACAGCGACGGCATCCTGGCCGCTTCGGAGGACGGCTTCGTCCACATCACGAGCGATTCGGTCACCACGACCGGAACGACCTTCAGCAGCGGCATCCTTGCCTATGCGGGCGCCGACATCACCATCGGCAGCGGCAACGTCTCGACCCATGGCAGCCATTCGGTCGGGATCGGCGCGCTCGCTTATGGTCCGATCGCCATCACCAGCGACTCGGTTGTCACGGACGGTCTCGATTCGACCGGGATCGGCGCAACCTCCTTCGGCGGGAGCATCAGCGTCACCAGCGGCACCGTCACCACTCATGGCACCAACGCGGCGGGCATCGACGTGCGCCAATATGCTGCCGGGCCCTGCTCCTGCGGTCCGATCGTCGGCCCGGCCGGCAGCCCCGCGCATATCGTCGGCCCGGGCGGCGTGACCATCGACAGCACATCGGTGACCACCTACGGCGGCAACAGCCCGGGCATCGACGCTTACTCGGCGACGGGCTATGCCCATGTCACCAGCGGCACAGTGACCACCTACGGCACGCAGAGCCCCGGCATCAACGCGATCGGCCTGGGGGGCGACGTGACGGTCGACAGCGGCACGGTCGACACCGCCGGCAATTTGAGCGGCGGCATCGTCGCTTATTCCTATGGGTCGGATGTCACGGTGACGAGCGACAGCGTCACCACCCGCGGCGACACTTCGATCGGAATCTACGCCTCGTCCGACCGTTACGGCTATGCGTCGCCGGTCGTCAGGGTGACCTCCGGCACGGTATCGACCGGCACGGCGACCAGCGGCGATTACAGCATCGGGATCAGCGCGCGCAGCTCGGCCGCCGTCTTCGTGACCTCGGATTCGGTCACGACCCTGGGCGACCATGCCGGCGGCATCCTCGCGGTCCAGGGCGTCGTCAGCCCCTCCGAGTGCGAGGGGCCGTGCGACTTCAGCGCGCCGCCCGCCTCGCCGCACGTTTCGATCGTCGATCCGGCCGACATCGGCGTCACTGTGGACAGCGGCATCGTCTCCACAGCGGGCGCCAGCAGCCCCGGCATCGTCGCGAGCTCCGCCGACGGCTTCGTCCGGATCACCAGTGACTCGGTCACCACCCTGGGCAGCGACAGCCGGGGCATAGACGCAAACGGCCATGGCGACGTCAGCGTCACCAGCGGCTCGGTCAGCACCTCGGGCCTCAACAGCCAGGGCATTCACGCTTATTCCCACACGGGCAAAGTCGACGTCGCCAGCACCGGCACGGTGACGACTTTGGGCACCGACAGCATCGGCATCTACGCGGTTTCGCCGGCCGGCGCGGTCTCGGTTACCGGCGGCGGCGACATCGACACGACCGGCGACCACAGCACCGGCATCGTCGCCCACGCGACGGGCGGCACCGGCGACGTCGGCGTCTATGCCGGGTCGGTCCACACGCGCGGCGGCTACGCGATCGGCATCTATGCACGCTCCTATGGCGGGAGCGTGATCGCGAACAGCACCGGTGCGGTGACCACCGAGGGCGATCATAGCGAGGGCATCCATGCGGAGGCCTCGAACGGCACGGTCGGCGTCCATGCCAGCGACGTGACCACCGGCGGCGTCTACAGCACCGGCATCTATGCTCATTCGAAGAGCGGCTCCGTCTCGGTCACCAGCGAGGGCACCATCGACACGACCGGCGACCACAGCCGCGGCATCGACGCGGTCGGCAACGGCGTCGCCGGCGTCACCGTCGATGCAGGCAGCGTGCACACGCGCGGCGACGACGCCCAGGGCATCCATGCGACGAGCACGGGAGGGCCGGTCAGCGTCACCAGCACCGGCACGATCACCACGGAAGGCACCGCCAGCGTCGGCATCTTCGCGGTCTCCAACGCCTATGGCGTCACCGTCCATGCCAACAACGTGACCACCGGCGAGGACGACAGCAGCGGCATCTACGCCCACGCCACCTTGCAGGTTTCGGTGACCGCCGACGGCGCCGTCGAGACGACCGGCGACCGCAGCATCGGCATCTACGCCTATAGCGGCCTCAACGGCAGCAGCGCCACCGTCGATGCGGTCGACGTTCACACGCGCGGCGACAATGCCGCCGGCATTGAAGCCCGGAGCCACTCCGGCGTCGCCGCCGTCACGGCAAGCGGGACGGTGATGACGGAAGGCCTGCAAAGCACGGGCATCTCCGCCAGCGGCGCGCTCGGCGCCAACGTCTACGCGCACGACGTGACCACGCTCGGCGATTCCAGCGAAGCCGTTCACGCTTATTCGGCGTCCGGACATGTTCTGGTGACGAGCGACGGCGCGGTGAGCACGTCGGGCGCTTCCAGCATCGGCATCTTTGCGCGCGCCGACGTTCTCGGCGTGACCGTTCAGGCCCACGACGTCACCACCGGCGGCGACGACAGCACCGGCATCTATGCGCGATCGACCAGCGGCGCCGTCTCGGCCGGCAGCGACGGCCTCGTCGACACGACGGGCCTGCGCAGCGGCGGGATCGATGCGGTCACGCTCGGCGGGACCGGCAACGCCACCATTGATGCCAACGACGTGCACACGCGGGGCGACCATGCCTTCGGCCTCCGGGCGACCAGCTACGGCGGCGGCGCCTCTGCGACGAGCACCGGCACGGTCACCACCGAAGGCTATGCGGCCGGCGGGATCATTGCCGTCGCTCCGAGCGGGGACGCGACCGCCCATGGCAACAACGTCACCACGTTGGGCGACCGCAGCGACGGCATTTACGGACGTTCCGGCACCGGGTCCGTTTCGATCACTGGCGACGGCCTCGTCCAGACCACCGGCAATTACAGCGACGGCCTGTTCGGCCAGACGACGGCCGGCACCGGCAACGTCACCATCGATGCCGCCGACGTGCACACCCGCGGCCGCTATTCCGAAGGGATCGAGGGGCGCAGCGCCGGCGGCAGCGTCAGCATCACCAGCAGCGGCACGGTCACGACCGAAGGCTATGAGAGCGAAGGCATCCTCGCCGTCGCCGCCGACGGCAACAGCAAGGTCTACGCCAACAACGTCACCACGCTCGGCTATGAGAGCGCCGGCATCTCCGCCCGCTCCACCCTCGGCACGGTCTATGTGTCCAGCGAGGGCCTCGTCGACACGTTCGGCGGCCGCAGCACCGGCATCGACGCGGCAACGACCGGGGGCGCGGGCGCGGTCACCGTCAATGCGAACGACGTGCATACGCGCGGCGCTTATGCCGTGGGCATCTCCGCCGCGAGCGCCGGCGGCGCGGTCAGCGTCACCAGCACCGGCACCGTCACCACCGACGGCGGCCGGAGCGGAGGCATCGTCGCGACCGCCGTCAACGACAGCGCGACCGTTCACGCCGACAATGTGACCACGGGCGGCGACTACAGCACCGGCATCCGCGCCAATTCGACGACCGGCAGCGTCTCGGTCACTGCCGACGGCCTGGTCGACACGACCGGCGGTCACAGCCTCGGCATCAGCGCCTACAACACGGCCGGCTCTGCCGGCGTCGCCGTCACTGCGAACGACGTGCACACGCGCGGCGATCATGCCGGCGGCATTTACGCCCGCAGCCAGGGCCTCGGCACCAATGTGCATGTCACCGGCGCGGTGAACACCGAAGGCGCCTACAGCACCGGCATCTTCGCCCGTGCCGGCACCAACCAGGCGGCCGTCTACGCGCACGACGTGGCGACGCTCGGCGATCACAGCCAGGGCATCCATGCCACCTCCGATACCGGCGGCGTCAAGATCGTCAGCGACGGCCTGGTGAGTACGTCGGGTGGCTACAGCACCGGTATCTACGGCCGCGCAGTGAACGGCCAGGTGACGGTCAATGCCCACAACGTCACCACGCTCGGCGATCATAGCGGCGGCATCTATGCCGGTTCGAGCGCCAGCAACGTGTCCGTCAGTACCAGCGGCGCGGTCGATACCAGCGGCGATTACAGCACCGGCATCGTCGCCAAGGTCTCGGGCGGCTTCGGCTTCGCCAGCGTGAGCGCCGGGCCGGTCCATACCAGGGGCGATTCTTCGGGCGGCATCTATGCCCGGAGCAACACGCTGAGCACCGTCACGCTGAACGGCGACCTCACCACCGAAGGCAATAGCAGCGCCGGCATCGTCGCGCTTGCCGGCACCGGCAACGCCTCGGTCTACGGCAATGCGTTCGACGTCGCCACGAGCGGGGCGTCCAGCACCGGCATCTACGCGCGTTCGATCACCGGCGGCGTTGCCGTCAGCGCCTACGGCACGGTCGGCACCGGCGGCCAGGGCAGCTCTGGCATCGTCGCCGAGACCACCGGCGGCAC
>JAFAZM010000055.1 GCA_019239785.1 Sphingomonadaceae bacterium | reverse complement strand
GCCGGCGGTCAGGCGGTAGAGCGGGGGCTGGGCGAGGAACAGGTGGCCGCGGCGCACCAGCTCCGGCATTTCCTGGAAGAAGAAGGTCATCAGCAGGGTCGCGATGTGGGCGCCGTCGACGTCGGCGTCGGTCATGATGATGATGCGCTCATAGCGAAGCGCGTCCTCGTTCCACTTGTCGCGGATGCCGCAGCCGAGTGCGAGCTGGAGGTCGGCGATTTCCTGGTTGGCGCGGATCTTGTCGGCGGTGGCGGAGGCGACGTTGAGGATCTTGCCGCGGATGGGGAGGATGGCCTGCGTCTTGCGGTTGCGCGCCTGCTTGGCGGAGCCGCCGGCACTGTCGCCCTCGACGATGAAGAGCTCGGTGCCTTCGGGGTCGTCGGATGAGCAATCGGTGAGCTTGCCGGGGAGGCGGAGCTTGCGGGCGCTGGTCGCGGTCTTGCGCTGCACCTCGCGCTCGGCGCGGCGGCGGAGGCGCTCCTCCATCCGCTCGACGATCGATCCCAGGAGCGCGCGGCCGCGGTCCATGTTGTCGGCGAGATAATGGTCGAAATGGTCGCGGACGGCGGCCTCGACGAAGCGCGCCGCCTCGAGGCTGGTGAGGCGGTCCTTGGTCTGGCTCTGGAAATGCGGATTGCGGATGAAGACCGAGAGCATCAGCTCGACGCCGTTGAAGACGTCGTCGGCGGTGATGTCCTTCGCTTTCTTGTTGGAGACCAGCTCGCCGAACGCGCGGATGCCCTTGGTGAGCGCGGCGCGGAGGCCCGCTTCGTGGGTGCCGCCGTCGGGGGTCGGGATGGTGTTGCAGTAATAGCTTTCGGAGCCGTCGGAATAGAGCGGCCAGGCGACGGCCCATTCGGCGCTGCCCTGGTCGTTGGGGAAGTCCTGGCGGCCGGTGAAGGGCTGGTTGGTGACGGCGGGGCGGTCGCCCAATTGCTCGGCGAGATGGTCGGCGAGGCCGCCGGGGAATTGGAAGACGGCGGTTTCGGGGACTTCCGGACTGGCGAGCGAGGGGTCGCAGCGCCAGCGGATCTCGACCCCGGCGAAGAGATAGGCCTTGGAGCGGGCGAGCTTGTAGATCTTCTCGGCGCTGAACCTGGCGTCGGCGCCGAAAATCTCCGGGTCGGGGACGAAGCTGGTGGTGGTGCCGCGGCGGTTGGGGGTCGGGCCGACGGTTTCGAGCGGCGAGGTGGCGACGCCCTTCGAGAAGCTCTGGCGGTAGAGGGTCTTGTCGCGGGCGACCTCGACGATCGTCTCGGTCGAGAGCGCGTTGACGACGGAAACGCCGACGCCGTGGAGGCCGCCGGAGGTGGAGTAGGCCTTGCCCTCGAACTTCCCGCCCGAGTGGAGGGTGGTCATGATGACCTCGAGCGCCGACTTGCCGGGATATTTTGGGTGGGGGTCGACCGGGATGCCGCGGCCGTTGTCGGCGACGGTCAGCTTGTTGCCGGGCTCGAGCGTGACCTCGATGCGGCTGGCGTGGCCGGCGACAGCCTCGTCCATCGAATTGTCGATGACCTCGGCGGCGAGGTGGTGAAGCGCGCGGTCGTCGGTGCCGCCGATGTACATGCCAGGGCGGCGGCGGACGGGCTCGAGGCCTTCGAGGACCTCGATGGCGCTAGCGTCATAGCTGTCGGGCGTGGAGGAGGACGGAGACGTGAACAGGTCGGACATTAGGCGAACGGTATAGGGCGCGGATTCGAGCCGTGCCAAGCTTGCGGCGTATCTCCCTTGGGCGTTATCCACAGCTCTTGAAATCGGAAACGGCCGTTCCAGATTCTCTTGCGCGGACGCCTGATGGGTCCGCGACGGGGCGGCCTGCTCCAGACGCAGCAAGTCGCTCCGCCAGTCGCTCAACATTGGAGGACATTAGACATGCGTACTGCTTTCGACTTCGCGCCGTTCCGGCGCTCCACCGTCGGTTTCGACCGGCTGTTCGACATGCTCGAAAATTCGAGCCTCGGTCAGGGCCAAGAGAATTACCCGCCGTTCGACCTCATCAAGCTCGGCGACAACGATTACCGCATCGAGCTGGCGGTCGCCGGGTTCAAGCCTGACGAAATCGACATCACCGCCCAGCAGAACGTGCTGCTCGTCTCCGGCCGCAAGAAGGAAGAGACGGACGAGAAGGGTGATACATACATCTATCGCGGAATCGCGACCCGCTCGTTCGAGCGCCGGTTCGCGCTTGCCGACCATATCCAGGTCAGGGGCGCGGACATGAAGGACGGCCTGCTCGCCATCGAGCTGGTGCGCGAGATCCCCGAGGCGATGAAGCCGAAGAAGATCAACATCCGCGGCTCAGCGCCCAAGCACGATCAGATCGGCAGCGGCGACCAGCCTGCTTCGAAGCAGACGGTCGACGCCCAGGCCGAGCACGCCTGAGGCGAGGTCATCGCGAAAAGTGGCCCCGGGGGCGAAAGCTTCCGGGGCTTTTTTCTTACCACGCGCGGTTTGCCTCGATGTCGCGGCGCGCGATCTCGAGCAGGAAGAGATCGGCGAACTCGTCCGCCTCTTCCTCTTCGCGATTGTCGTTGGCGGGGCGACCGCCGGTCAGAGCGGCCCATTCACCGACGATGTCGGGGAAGGCCGGATCCATCAGCAAATGTCTCATGATTAATCCTTCGAGTGGTGGGATCCCAGGCGCGCCCCTGAGGGAGGGGGAGAGGGACGAGACGCGCCCGGAAACTCGCTAGTTCTTGGTGACGGTGACCTTGAGGAAGGTTGCCGGGATCACGGTGTGCTCGCCACCGCGGTTCTGGGCGGTGAACAGCTCCTTGAGCTCGGCTGCCAGTTGTTCCTCGCGCCCGGCCGTTGAGGCGGCCGCGAAGGCGTTCATGGTCGGCCCGTAATAATATCGAAAAGTCTCGAGCAATCCGGTCGGCGGTCCATCCAGGCGGAAGAACCAGGTCGAGCGCTCGAAGCTGATGTCGCCATTGTCGATGCCGGCTGACTGGAAGCGGTCGCGGACCTGCTGCTCGTCTCCCCAGGTCATCGGGCTGACGAACCCGGTCGGGGGCGGCGGCGTGTAGGCAGCGCTGATCTTGAGAATTTGCGCGACGAGGGTCGGATCGCCGGGGATCCAGTTGCCCATCACAATGCGGCCGCCACGCCGGGTCACGCGGACCATTTCCTGCGCGACATCATAGGGCCGCGGCGCGAACATGGCACCGAACACGGTCAGGACGAGGTCGAAAGCCTCGTCGGCGAGACCGCCAAGGTTGGACGCGTCGCCCTCCTCGAAACGAAGGTTATAGAGTCCGGCTGCCTTAGCGCGTGCATTGCCGGCTGCGACGAGGTTGGCGGCGATATCGACGCCGATGACATCGGCGCCGCGGCGTGCCGCGGGCAGGGCGGTCGTTCCGTCACCGCAACCGAGGTCGAGCACGCTGAGGCCGGCCGTAATGCCGAGGCTCGCGACCAATTCCTCGCCGCTCTGGCGCATGGTCGCGGCAATGCGGGTGAAGTCGCCCTTCTCCCACAAGGCCTTGTTCGGATTGACGGCGGAATCGAGCATTAGAAACTTCCTTCAGAAAATTGGGCGGATCCCGGGCGCGGGGAGTGGCAAGTGCTCGCCCAGAGATCTGTGCGGTTAAAGGCGGATAAGGCCGTTCATCTGCGAGGTGCCGCTCGCGAGGGCCTTGCGGTAACACTGGTCGTCCACCAACGGCATCAGTTCGCTCCGGTCCGCGCAGACCATGTTGGCGGCAGCGCGGATCCGATTGCCGAGGACCTTCCGGCCCTTTGCGGACTGCAGGTCGAGGTCGTAGTATCCGACCAAGGCGCGGTTCGGACCGTCGAGCCGGATGGCTGAAGTCGCACACGCCCCGGTCGGGATCAGGGCGGCGAAGGCCGCGCCCGCCAATGAAGAAATGAAACGAGTCATGATGGGTTCCTTGTCTGGGGATCCCGGGCGCGCGCGCTGGGCAAGCAAGGGAATGCGCGCCCGGGAAGGGGGAATCTTACGCAAACAAAGGAGCGGCCTCGGCAATGCGCTCGGCGGCGCGGCGCGAGATGGCATTGAGCGCATCCTGGAAGCGCTCATGCACCATGCCGGAACCGATGTAGGTCCAGCGCGCGGCCTGATGCTGCTGCGCGAGGATTTCTTCGCGGTCCTCGAGCTTCCGGCCGATCGCTTTCTCGAGCGCGTCGAGGTTGAAGCCGGCCTGCGTCTTCAGGCCCTCGTCGAGGAAGGCGCCGATCTCGAAGAACTCGTCCATCGCCTTCTGGATCTGCTCCTCGGTCTTACCGGAGGCGAGGGCATCGACGATCAACGTGTCGAGCTTCGCGTGCTGCGCTTCCTCCATCCAGTGATGCTTCATCAGGCTCTTGAAGAGCGGATCGATGTCGCCGTCGTCGCGGATCGAGCCCAGATAATGCTGCTGGGTCATCCACTCGATCATCAGGATGACGAGGCCGACCGCGAGCGGATCGTGGCGCAGGATTTCGGCGCCGATCGCCTCGGACGGACCGATCACCTGGCACTCGACCGGGAAGCCGCGAATGAACGCCTGGTGGAAACGCTTGAACAAATGGATGTGCTTGGCTTCTTCACCCGCGAAATTCAGGATCGCACGGACGCGCCAGTCGTCGCCGGCGAGGTGGGGCCGGGCATGATCGAGCACGAACGGGAGGATCGCTTCTTCGACGATGCCGAAGATGCTGAGATACTGGTGAGCGCTGATCTGATTCAGGATCCGCTGCTCGAACGGGTTGAGCGTTTCGATCGCCGCGGTGCGCGACAGGCTTTCCGGCATCATGTTGCGGGTGAAGTCCAGTTCCTGGTCCTCACGCATGACGTCGTCGAGCTGCCACTGGGCGCGGAGCGATGAAGCGAGCGTCGCTTCGTAATTGAAATCATGGTACATGATCAAAACCCCTTATTTGACAATATTAATGAAGTGCCGGCCCAATGGCCGATGAAATCGCCGATACAGAGGCGACCAACGCAAAGAAGATCGCAGCCGCTCTTCGCGAACTTAGATCGTCGAAATGGTCGAACATCTTTCTTCTCCTTCGATTCGACCGAGCGAGTGATCCCGTCCCCGGAAGCGCCGCTTCCGAAGGTTTCAAGATCACTCCCCGATTTGATGAGCTGGTCTTACGTGAAGGCAGGATTTGCTAAAATGACCGCGCTACCGGATAATTTGACCGAAACGCCGCATACGTATGCGGAACAGGGCCTTTGATGGACGTCCTCGACGAGATCCTCAGCCCACTTCGCCTGACCGGCGGAGTCGTGATCGATGCCGAGTTCAGCGGCGACTATTGCGTGCGCGCGGAATTCACGCCGAACCATTGCGCACCCTGGTTTGCGATGCCGCAAACGCTGATCAGCTATCATTACGTCCGTTCCGGCCAGACGACGGTGAGCGTGGAGGGAATGCCCCCCGCAACGCTTGGTCCAGGCAGTATCGTCATCCTGCCGCGCAACGATCCCCACCGCCTGTCGAGCGATCCCTCGGTCGAACCCTCCGATGTCGACAAGGTCAGCTGGGTCACGGAGGAAGGCGTCCACCGCGTCTCGCTGGGTAATGCCGGCGACAAGACGCTGGTGTGGTGTGGTTTCCTTGGCGCCGACGAAACCGCGCGGCACCCGCTTATCGAAGCGCTCCCGCCGATGCTGACCCTGACCGCCGACAGCGAGCAGGCCGCCTGGGTGGAATCGTCGCTGAAGTTCCTGTCATCGGGCAGCGCCTCGCCGGAGCTGGTTGCGCGCCTGGCAGAATTGTTCCTGGCCCAGGCGATCCGCGAATATGTCGAGACCTTGCCGCCAAGCTCCAAGGGGTGGCTGCGCGGGCTTACGGACCCGGCGGTTTCCAAGGCGCTGTCGATCATCCACAATCATTATACCGAGGAGCTCGACGTCGAGACGCTGGCGCGCGAGGCGGGCGTTTCCCGCACCGTGCTCGGCGAGCGGTTCGCGGAGCTGATCGGTGAATCCCCGATGCGCTATTGCGCGGCGTGGCGGATGCGGATGGCGTCCAACATGCTGCGCGACAAGAACCAGAGCACGGCCAACGTCGCTTATGCCGTCGGCTTCAGCAGCGAGGCCGCGTTCAACCGCGCCTTCAAGCGCGAGTTCGGCGTGCCACCGGCAACCTGGAAGCGCGAGGCAGAAGAGCGGGAGCGCGTCTCCGCCGGTGAGCTTGCCGCGCACGATGCGCACCCTGACCAGCTGATCGTGTCCGGACCCCCGACGATCATCAACTGGATCAGTCAGCAGATACAAAGCTTCCAGGACGACAACCCGGACCTTTTCATCCAGCTCGATCCCAACCCGACGCTGCCCAGCTTCGGCGAAAGCAGCGTGGACTGTACCTTGCAGTTCGGAGCCGAGCCGCCGCCGGACCTCGCGGTCGAGGAGCTGTTCAGGCTCGAGTTCACGCCGATGTGCAGCCCCGAGTTCCTGCGGAAGAATCCGAACATCAGGACTCCCGACGACTTGCGACGGGTGGCGCGGATCACCCCGATCGATCCGTGGTGGGAAGAGTGGTGGCGATATTTCGGGCTCGAGCGGCCCGAGGGAACGGCGCGCAGCATGGACATGGGCGCGCAGGTGCTGGACGGGCAGGCCGCGGCGAACGGACGCGGCGTAGCCCTGCTGACGCCTTTGTTTTGGCGGCTTGAGCTCGCGAAGGGGCGGCTGGTCAGGCCGTTGCCCCATCTCCTGGACGGCGGCGGGACATATTGGCTGCTCTATCCCAAGGAGCGGGGCGACTGGCCCAAGATCCAGCGCTTCTCCGCGTGGCTGCGCGGGTTGTGCGAGGAAGCGAAGATCGAGCCGAAAATCCCGACTGCCGTGGCTTAGGGATCGGCCGGGCGGCGGCTTCCCGCAGGTTGCCAGTGCTGCTTCTTCAAGCCCAGCCGATCGAGCCGGTCGACGATGTTCGTCATCCATTCGGCGCGGCGGCTCGCGACCGGTCGCCATGACAGGAGGTTGAAGCCGGCCCACGGAACGAAGGGAGTCCGCCGCGAGAAGGCCCAGATCTCTACCCTGACGGTCGGCCGGTCCGAACTGCCTCGGGCGTGGAAGCCTGAGGTGTCGATCGCGACCAATGTGTTCGCGGGGACGGCGAAGCGGCGCGGCGGCGGGAGGCCGAGCTCGGCAAGTTCGCCGGGGGCAATTCGCATTGAGCCCCGCTGGGA
>JAFAZM010000418.1 GCA_019239785.1 Sphingomonadaceae bacterium | reverse complement strand
TGGAGGCCGGACTGGTAGGTGTAGGTGCCGTGCGCGATCAAGGCCTCGTCGACCTCGATCCCGGCCTCGGCGAGCGCGTCGCGATAGCCGGACAGCCGGAGGCCGGCCGAGGCATGGTTGGGCAGGCCGGTTATGAAGCCGATGCGGCGATGGCCGAGCTTGATCAGGTGGCGCGTCATCTCGCGCGCGGCGCCGCGATCGTCGATGCAGATCGACGCCAGCGACGGCGCCGAGCGAACCGAACCGGTCGCGACCATCAGGATTTCCGCGTCGCGCAACCGGTCGGTCAGCTCGTGCGCGTCGCCGAGCGGCGGCGGCAGGATGATGCCGTCGAGCCGCTCGCCGGCGAGCTTCTCCGCGACCTCGGCCTCGCCGGGGGCGTCGCCTCTCTTGTGCTTGTGGACGATGAGCTGGGCGTTGATCTCCGCGCAGCGATCGAGGGCGCCGACCAGATATTCGCCGAGATAGGCGGCGCTCGGGAAGCGGAAGACCAGTCCGATCTTCAGGATCGCGCCGCCGGCGAGGGTGCGGGCGGCCGGATTGGGCGCATAGTTCAGGGCCTGGATCGCAGCATCGACGATCTGCCTGGTGCCGGGGCGGACGCTCTTCTCGCCGTTGATCACGCGCGACACCGTCATCCTGGACACGCCGGCATGGCGGGCGACGTCGTGGATGGTGGGGGCGCTGCGCGGCCGAGGGAACGCTTTCCTATCCAAAAACCTCTCCGAAATAGAAGCGGCCCCTTGGCGGAAGCTCGCAAAGCTGCTCTTTTGTCCAGCGCTGTCAATTGGAGTCGAGCGCCATGGCACCTTTCCCGATCAGTCTCGCTTTGTCCATCGCGGCCGCCGCACCCGGCAGCTGGCAGCGCACCGAGACGGGACTGGTCGTCCATCCCGCGTCCGGCCCGGACGCCGAGGTACGGCTCGCCGTCTATGGCGACCGGATCGTGCGGGTGACCACCCTCCCCTCGCGCGACGCACGGCCGGCCGAGAGCCTGATGGTGAATGCGCAGCCGGCCCATGGCGGCTTCACCGTCCGCGGCACGCCCGGCCAGGTGGTGCTGTCGACGCCGCGAGTCTCGGCCGAGGTCGATCTCGCCGACGGCGGCGTCCGCTTCATCGACGCCTCCGGGCGCGCCCTGCTCGAGGAGAGCGCGCCGACCGGTTTCGCGCCGGTGACGATCGAGGGGCGGCCCTATGTCGCGGTCCGCCAGCAATGGAATCGCGGCACCGACGAGGGGCTGTACGGGCTCGGCCAGCACCAGAACGGGCAGATGAATTATAATGGCGAGGACGTGGAGCTCGCCCAGCACAATATCGACGTCGGCGTGCCGTTCGTCGTCTCGACCCGCAATTACGGCATCCTCTGGGACAACAATTCGATCACCCGGTTCGGCAATCCCGAGCCCTACGGCCTTGCCGGCGCCGACGACCTGCACGTGACCGGCGAGGACGGCAGCCCCGGCTGGTCGGCAGTCTACCGGCTCGGCGACCGCGTCGCCGCCCGCCGCTCGGAAGCAAGCATAGACTATCAATATCTGGACCAGCCGAACCGTTGGCCGGCCGAAGTCGGCACCAGCGCCGCGCAGGGGCTCAGGGTGACCTGGACCGGACGGATCAGCTCCGACCATCCGGGCCTGCACCGCTTCCGGCTCTACGGCTCCTCTTACTTCAAGCTGTGGGTCGACGGCCGGTTGGTGATGGACCGCTGGCGGCAGAACTGGAATCCCTGGTACCACCCCTTCGACGTGGTGCTCGCCGCCGGCCATGCTGCCGAGATCCGCATCGAATGGGTGCCGGACGGCGGCTATCTCGCGCTCGAGCACAGCGACCCGCGGCCGGAGGCGGACCGTCATTCGATCGGCTTCGCCTCCGAGGCCGGGCAGGCGAGCGATTATTATTTCATCGGCGGCGACAATATGGACGGGGTCATCGCCGGCTACCGGGCGCTGACCGGGCGTGCCGAGCTGATGCCGCGCTGGGCCTACGGCTTCTGGCAGAGCCGGCAGCGCTACGAGACGCAGGACCAGTTGCTCGGCGTGCTTGCCGAATATCGCCGGCGCCAGCTGCCGCTCGACAATATCGTGCAGGACTGGCGCTATTGGGCGGAGGACCAGTGGGGCACCCACCAATTCGAGGCCTCGCGCTATCCGAACCCGCAGGCGATGGTCGACCAAGTCCATGCGCAGGGCGCGCGCATCATGATCTCGGTCTGGCCGAAATTCTATCCGCAGACCGACAATTTCCGGGAGCTGGAGGCGGCCGGCGGGCTCTACATGCGCGACGTCGAGGCCGGCGCGCGCGACTGGGTCGGCCCCGGCTATCTCAGCACCTTCTACGATCCCTACAACCCGCGCGCGCGGGAGATCTACTGGCGGCAGATCCGCGACCGGCTCGCCTCCCTGGGCATGGACGCCTGGTGGCTCGATGCGAGCGAGCCCGACATGCATTCGAACCTCTCGATCGCCGAGCGCGCGCGGCGGATGGGGCCGACCGCGCTCGGGCCGGGCGCGGCCTATTTCAATTCCTATCCGCTGATGCATGCCGGCAATCTGCACGACCATCTGATCGCCTATCGGCCGGACGTGCGGCCGTTCATCCTCACCCGCTCGGGCTTTGCCGGGCTGCAGCGGACCAGCTCGGCGGTCTGGTCGGGCGACGTGCCGAGCCGCTGGGAGTCGCTGCGCGAACAGATTTCGGCGGGCGTCAATTTCTCGATGTCGGGCATCCCCAATTGGAGCCACGACATCGGCGGCTACACGATGGAGACGCGCTATTCCTCGCACGATCCGGCCCATGTCGAGGAATGGCGCGAGCTGAACACGCGCTGGTTCCAGTTCGGCGCCTTCTCGCCGATCTTCCGCAGCCATGGCGAGAACATCCCGCGCGAGATTTACGAGATGGCGCCGGAGGGCTCGCCGACCTACCAGGCGATGGCTGCCTATGACCGGCTCCGCTACCGGCTGATGCCCTATATCTACACGATCGCGGCCGATGCGGCGTTGCGCGACGGGACGATCATGCGCGGCCTGGCGATGGATTTCGAGGGCGACCGCCGGGCCTGGGGGGTCGACGACGAATATCTGTTCGGGCCCGCTTTGCTGGCGGCGCCGGTCACCGCCTTCCGCGCGCGGAGCCGCGACGTCTATCTGCCGGCCGGCGCGCTCTGGTACGATTTCCGCACCGGGCGCCCCGAGCAGGGCGGGCGCACGATCCACGCCGACGCGCCCTACGAATGGATGCCGCTCTACGTCCGGGCCGGGTCGATCCTGCCGAGCGGGCCGGCGGTGCAGACCACGGCCGACCGTAGCGATCCGACCCTCACGCTGCACGTCTTCACCGGCGCGGACGGCGCCTTCACGCTCTACGAGGATGACGGGGTGAGCCGGCAATATCTGCACGGCGCCTCGGCGCGGATCCCGATCGCCTGGAACGAGAGGACGCGCGCCCTGACGATCGGCGCGCGGCAGGGCAGCTATCCCGGCATGGCGGCGCGTCGGACGATCCGGGTGATCTTCTACGATCCCGCCCATCCGCGCGGCGTGGCGTTCGACGGACCGGCTGATCGGGCGCTTGAATATTCGGGCGCGGCGGTGACAGTGCGGAGACGATGAACAAGCCCGCGACGTTAGTGTGGCGATTGGGAAATTCGCCGGATCGGATGGAGGGCGCGGGAGCGAATTTCCCAATCTCCAGCCACACTAACAACCCTATGTGGCCAGCGTGCTTCATGGATTCGAAGTTCGCTCCGAGCGAGGTCCAATAAATGGCGAACTTCGAATCCAGCACGCTGGCGCAGAATCCAGACATACGCTTCCTCGGCAAGCTGCTCGGCGACGTCATCCGCGACTATGACGGCGAGGCCCTGTTCCGCCGGATCGAGTATATCCGCTCGACCTCGGTCGACCGGCATCGCGGCGTGGTCGCCGCCGACGCGATCGATCCGGGGCTGGACGCGCTGAGCCTCGACGACACGCTCGCCTTCGTCCGCGGCTTCATGCTCTTCTCCCTGCTCGCCAACCTCGCCGAGGACCGGCAGGGCGTTTCGGCGGAGCCCGGCGCGAACGTTGCGGAAGCGCTGGCGCGGCTGGCGAAGAGCGGAGTCGGCAGGGAGGACGCCGCCGCCTTCCTCGAGGGCGCTTTGATCGTGCCGGTGCTCACCGCCCACCCGACCGAGGTCCGCCGCAAGTCGATCATCGACCATCGCAACCGGATCGCCGATTTGATGCGGCTGCGCGACGCCGGGGTCGAAGAGACCGAGGACGGCGATCCGGTCGAGCTTGCGATCGAGCGGCAGATCGCTTTGCTCTGGCGGACGCGGCCGCTGCGGCGCGAGCGGCTCTACGTCGCCGACGAGGTCGAGACCGCTTTGTCCTATCTGCGCGACGTGTTCCTGCCGGTGCTGCCGACCCTCTATGCGCGCTGGGAGCGGGCGCTCGGCCATCGGCCGCCGAGCTTTCTACGGGTGGGAAGCTGGATCGGCGGCGACCGCGACGGCAATCCGTTCGTCGATGCGGAGTCATTGGAGCTTGCGCTGGGCAACGCGGCCGGGGCGGTGCTAGCGCATTATCTCGACGAGGTGCATGCGCTCGGCGCCGAGATCTCGATCTCCTCCGAGCTTGCGGAAGTCCCGGCCGACGTCGTCGCGCTTGCCGACCGCTCCGGCGACCAGGGCCAGGCGCGGGCCGACGAGCCCTATCGACGGGCGCTGAGCGGCATCTACGGCCGCCTCGCCGCGACGTACCAGAAGTTCACCGGTGAGGAGGCGCCGCGGCCGTCGAACGTGCCGGGCGAGCCTTATGGCGGGCCGGAGGAATTGCGCGCCGAGCTCGAAGTCGTGGCCGAGGGGCTTGGCGAGATCGGCGAAGGCGGGCCGCTCGCGCGGCTGATCCGCTCGGTGGAGACGTTCGGTTTTCATCTCGCCACGCTCGACCTCCGCCAGAATGCCGACGTGCACGAGCGGGTCGTCGCCGAATTGCTGAAGGCGGCCGGGGTGGAGCCCGATTATCTGGCGCTGAGCGAGGCGGGCCGCGTCGCTTTGCTCCGCGCGGAGCTTGCCGGCACAAGGCTGCTCGCCAGCCCGTTCGCCGACTATTCGGAGGAGACGCAGAAGGAGCTCGCCATCGTCCGCGCCGCCGCGGCCGCGCGGGCGCGCTACGGCGAGGGCGCGATCTCCTATTATTTGATCTCGAAGGCGGCCAGCGTCTCCGACCTGCTCGAAACCTATATCTTGCTTAAGGAAGCCGGGCTCTGGCGCGGCGGCGAAGCGCCGCAGGCGGCGGTGATGGCCGTGCCATTGTTCGAGACGATCGGGGATTTGCGCAATGCCCCGCAGGTGATGCGGGCCTATCTCGGGCTGCCCGAGATCGCATCGGTCACCGCCGCGCACCGGCATCAGGAGGTGATGCTCGGTTACTCCGATTCCAACAAGGATGGCGGCTATCTGACCTCGGTCTGGAGCCTCTATCAGGCCGCCCGCGCGCTAGCCGACCTGTTCGCCGAGACGAAGACTGGCATGCAGCTCTTCCACGGCCGCGGCGGCGCGGTCGGGCGCGGCGGCGGCTCCAGCTTCGGCGCGATCCTCGCCCAGCCTTCGGGCACCGTCCAGGGCCGGATCCGGATCACCGAGCAGGGCGAGGTGATCGCCGCGAAATACGGCACCCGCGAGAGCGCCGCCGCCAATCTCGATGCGATCGCCGCCGCGACCCTGATCGCGAGCCTGGAGCCGCGCTCGGCCCGGCGGCGGCAGCGTTTCTACGACGCGATCGCGGGAGTCTCGGACGCGGCCTTCGCCGCCTATCGGGGGCTGGTCTACGAGACCGAGGGCTTCCGGACCTTCTTCCGGCAGATGACGCCAATCGCCGAGATCGCCGATTTGAAGATCGGTTCGCGTCCGGCCAGCCGCACCAAATCGGACCGGATCGAGGATCTGCGCGCGATCCCCTGGGTGTTCTCCTGGGCGCAGGCGCGGGTGATGCTGCCGGGCTGGTACGGCGTCGGCAGCGGCCTCGCCGCGCTCGGCGACATCGGCCTGCTCCGCGAGATGCGCGAGGCCTGGCCCTTCTTCCGCACGACGCTCGACAATCTGGAGATGGTGCTCGCCAAGTCGGACCTGGGGATCGCCGCGCGTTATACCGGCCTGGTGGAGGACGCGGGTCTGCGCCACGCGATCTTCGGCCGCATCCGCGACGAATGGCAGCGCACCCATGACGGCCTGCTCGAAGTGACGGGGGAGGCGCGGCTGCTCGAAGCCAATCCCAAGCTCGACGAATCCATCCGCCTGCGCCTGCCCTATATCGAGCCGCTGAACCTGCTCCAGATCGAGCTGCTGAAGCGGCACCGGGCAGGCGAGAAAGATGCGCGGGTCGGCGAGGGGATCCAACTCTCGATCAATGCGATCGCGACGGCGCTCAGGAATTCGGGGTGAAGCGACTGGGACAGGATTGAATATGAGTCATCCCGGCGAAGGCCGGGCCCCATGAACTCCGAGTAGCCAAGTGAAGCGACGACAGTGTCGCCCATTCTCCACTACCGTGTTCATGGGTCCCGGCCTTCGCCGGGATGACTCCATCATTCTTTCTCGGGATCATCCTTCTCCAGCGGCTCGAAGCCAAGCAGGGTCACCGCCAGATCCTCCCAGAACGGATTCTCCTTCTCGATCAGCCGGATCTTCCAATCCCGATGCCACTCCTTCATCCGCCGTTCGCGGACGATGGCGTCGCTGATGTCGTCATGGGCTTCGACATAGACGAGGCGCTTGACGCCATATTCTTTGGTGAAGCCGTCGGCGAGGCCCTCGCGATGCTCGTAGATGCGCTTGGGAAGGTCGGTGGTGGAGCCGATGTAGATCGTGCCGTTGCGGCGGCTGGCGAGGATGTAGACGTAGGCGGACACTTCAAAGAGTCATCCCGGCGTAGGCCGGGACCCATGAACACCTGGGCTGGAGGGCAAGCGAAAGTCGCATCACGAACCTTCAAATACCGTGTTCATGGGTCCCGGCCTGCGCCGGGATGACTCCATTCTTTCTCCAGTTCTTTCGGGCGCCTCTCCCAATCACACCACGCCAAACGCCAGCATCGCGTCGGCCACCTTCTTGAACCCCGCGATGTTCGCGCCTCGCACATAATCCACATAATCCCCGCGCTGGCCGTATTCGCGGCAGCTTTCGTGGATGCCGAGCATGATGTCCTTGAGGAGTTGCTGGAGCTGCTCCTCCTTCCAGGAGATGCGCGCGCTGTTCTGGCTCATCTCGAGGCCGGAGACGGCGACGCCGCCGGCATTGGAGGCCTTGCCGGGCGCGTAGAGCAGTTTCGCTTCCTTGAAGACGTGGACGCCGTCGAGGTCGGTCGGCATGTTGGCGCCTTCCGACACCGCGACGCAGCCGTTCTTCACCAGCGTCCGGGCATCGTCGCCGAGCAGCTCGTTCTGGGTAGCGCAGGGCAGAGCCAGGTCGCAGGGGACGCTCCAGGGCCGGGCGCCGGCATGGAAGGTCGCGTTCTTATATTCCTGCGCATATTCGCTGATCCGGCCGCGGCGGCGGGTCTTGTGCGCCTTCACCCAGTCGATCTTCTCCTGGGTGATCCCGTCCGGATCGTGGATGAAGCCCTCGCTGTCCGACAGGGTGAGCACCTTGCCGCCCAATTGGACGATCTTCTCGGCGGCGTGGGTCGCGACGTTGCCGGAGCCGGAGATCACCGCGGTCTTGCCCTCGATGTCGTCGCCCCTGGTCTTGAGCATGTTCTCCATGAAATAGACCGCGCCATAGCCGGTCGCCTCGGGCCGGATCAGCGAGCCGCCATATTCGCGGCCCTTGCCGGTGAGCACGCCGGTGAACTGGTTGGTGATGCGCTTGTACTGGCC
Organism: Sphingomonadaceae bacterium; assembly: GCA_019239785.1. Taxonomy (GTDB): domain Bacteria; phylum Pseudomonadota; class Alphaproteobacteria; order Sphingomonadales; family Sphingomonadaceae; genus Allosphingosinicella. The sequence continues at coordinate 5,450 of JAFAZM010000418.1, read as the reverse complement.
GAACATGTAGCCGATCTCCCGGCCGCCGACGCCGATGTCGCCGGCCGGCACGTCCACGTCGGCGCCGATATGGCGGTACAGCTCCGTCATGAAGCTCTGGCAGAAGCGCATCACCTCGCCGTCGCTCTTGCCCTTCGGGTTGAAGTTCGCGCCGCCCTTGCCGCCGCCCATCGGGAGGCCGGTCAGCGCATTCTTGAAGGTCTGCTCGAAGGCGAGGAACTTCAGGATGGATTCGTTGACGCTCGGGTGGAAGCGGATGCCGCCCTTGTAGGGGCCGATCGCATTGTTGTTCTGGACGCGGTAGCCGCGCTGGACGCGGATGCAATTGTTGTCGTCCTCCCAGCAGACGCGGAAGGAGACGATCCTGTCCGGCTCGGCAATCCGGCGCAGGATCTGCCAGCGATGATATTCCTGCTTGTCGGCGATGAAGTCGAATATGTCCTCGGCGACCTCGCGGACCGCCTGGATGAACTCGCTCTGGCCGGGGTTGCGGCGCTCGACGCCCGCCATGAACCCTTCCAGATCGACATGCTGCTCTTCATCGCCTCTGCTCATTCGTACCTCCCCGGAAAAAATGCGGCGCGGCTTCGGGCTCCGCGCCGGTGACTGTCAATGCGTGGGCACCGGATCGCCGGCCGGCCAATGGGTATCGCCGACGCGGGTCAGGTTCATCTCGAAAATCTGCATCGGCGCGCCGCCGCCGACGATGCGCTCGCCGACCTCGCGCCAGTGATCGGCGGTGATCGTCGCGGTGTAGCGGATGATCGTGCCGGGGCCGGCCGGGATCTCCCAGACATAGCCGGTGTCGGTGATCCGCAGCGGGAAATCGCCGGCATAGCCCTGGGCGTAGGAATGGAGCGTGTAGGCGCCGGTGCCCGGATCGAAGGAGATGATCCCAAGCGCGTTGAAGCCGGTCGAGCCGTCGGGGAGATAGCCATGGCCCTCGACGACCTTGACGCTGTCGTCGAGCAAAGGCCCGATCCGCTCGGTCTGGACCACCTCGCGGCGGCCGGCGGAGGTAAGCGACCAGGCCGGCCCGCGCCACATGCCGTTCATATAGGCGATCCGCTGCATCGCTGCATGCTGCGCGGCGATCCGGGCGGCGGCGTTGGGCGGGACCTGGGCAGCGGCGGGTGTGGCGGCAAGCAGCAGCAACGCGACGGCGGCAACGGACGAGACGCGCATGAGACTCTCCCTGTTTTGCGGCGGAAAGCTGCGCCACAAAGCAGGCCCGGTCAATCGCTTGGAAGCGATTGAAAGTCGGCGCGGACCTGTCATCCTGAGCGCCAGAGGCATTGATGCTGCGCGGATTACTGATGCTTTTCCTGCTGCTGGTCCCGGCCGCCGCGCCGGCCGGGATCAGGGCGACCTATGCCGGCGGCGAACAGCCGGCGATGACGATCGAGATCGCGGACAATGGCGACGTCAGGGCGGACGTTGCCGAGGGCTGGCAGCTTATCGTGCTTGGAGGCCGCGCCTATCTCGTCCAGGATCGGCTCACCGGTCCGCTGGTGATGCGAGTCGAGGACCTCGCCGCTTTGCTGCCGGCCTCCCGAGCTTCAGCAGCGGCAGCATCCGGCGGCTCAGCAACGATCGCGGAGCGAGGCAGTGCGGTGGTGAACGGGCGGATCGGCAGGGCCTTCTTCTTTCCGCACGCGACAGGCCTGGATGCAGGCACACCGGCGGCGGTGATCAGCAGCGATCCGGCGCTGGCTCCTCTCGGCGCCGCGATGCACCGCGCCTTTGCCGCCGAAGCGCTGATCGGCGCGCTCGACTGGGGCTGGCCTGCCGACAATAGCCAAGACGCGCTCCTCGCCTTGTTCGAGCAGGGGGCGCCGCTGAAATATTACGACATCGAACTTAGCTCGCTCGAGCGCGTGCCGATCGATGGCTCGCGGTTCGCGCTTCCTGCCGAGCCCGAAACCGCCGAGGCGGTGCGGGCTCGTCGCGCCGCCGAGGCGCGCGAGGAGGCGCGTCCGCATCCCGACAACATGATCTCACGCGCCGTCTTCGCCGACGGACGCCTCTGGCTTCTCACAGATCATGGTCGGCTTTCGAGCCTCGTCCAAGGCGAGCGGACGCGCAGGCAGCACGAACTCGACGAGGACGTTCTCGACATCTGCGTGCACGGCAGCGCGCCGGTCATCCTCACCGGCGATCGTTGGGACGGCGAGGGCTGGACGCTTCGCCGCTGGCAGGGCGGCGCGTGGCGCGCGGTCCGGATGATCGCGAGGTCCTTCGACTATCTGGTCGCCTTGTCCTGCGGGGATGACTGGGAGGTGGCGTTGACCAGCAACCGCTTGATCGACCTGACCGGCAGAATCCGCGCCGCGACCCTCTCGCAGCCGCTCTACCCGCCGCGGGTCCGCACCGTCGTCCACGTCACGCAGGACGCGGTCTGGGTGGGGTTGAATGAGGGCGAATGGGGCGGCGGCCTGCGCCGGATAGACCGGAGGAGCGGCGCCGTCGCGACGATCGAGCGCAACCCTACCGGCAGTCTTTGCGACGGACCGCTGAACAGCGCCTGCGATCCGGTCAACGGCCTCGCGACGATCCCATGGCAGCCGCGCTGCATCGCCGCCGCGATCGGGCTGATGCACATGGCCACGCACGGACGCATCGTGGCCGCCTGTCCGCAGGGCGTGACCCAGCTCTTCGCCGCCGATGCAGCGCATCCCCTGGAAGGAGCAGCAGCGCCGGAAGCGGCCAGCGACGGCTATGGAACAGTCGCCTTCTTCGGCCTGACGGCGACCGGAAATGCGCTGATCGCGGTGGGCCATGACGGCCTCTATCGGATCGAGGCGGACGGGACCGGCGCGCGACGGCCTTGGCCGCGTTTCGTCGAAGTGGACGGCATCCTGGTCAGCTTCGCGTTACCGGACGTCGTGCTGGTGATGAGCAACCTGAATCGCCGCGCCTCGCTCAGCAGCCTCACCGCGCTGATGGCGGTGCGCTGACGCTCAGCTCTGGTCGAGGATCGCCTCAATCGCGGCGCTGACCTCGTCCATCGGCGCCATGCCGTCGACGCGGCGGACGATGTTCTGCGCTTCGTAATGGGGGAGGATCGGCGCGGTCTTGGCGCGATATTCGGCCATGCGGGTGCGCACCGCCTCAGCATTGTCGTCGGCGCGGCGCTTGAACTCGGTCGCGCCGCAGACGTCGCAGACGCCCGGGACGACCGGCATTTTGTAGCGGTCGTGATAGGGGGTGTTGCAGACCGCGCAGGAGAAGCGGCCGGAGATGCGATCGACAAGGGCATCCTCGTCCACCTCGAGCTCGATCACCACGTCCAGCGTGCGGCCGCGGGCGGCAAGCAGCCGGTCCAGCGACTGGGCCTGGACCAGGGTGCGGGGATAGCCGTCGAAGATCACGCCGCGGTCGGGTGCAAGCCCCGCGAGCTCCTTGTCGATCAGCGTGTCGACGATCTCGTCCGGGACCAGCTCGCCGGCGTCCATCACCGCCTTGATCCGCTCGCCGAGCGGCGTGCCCGCATTCTTCTCGGCGCGGAGCATGTCGCCGGTCGAGAGCTGGACCATGTTGCGGCGCTCGACCAGCCGGCTCGCCTGGGTGCCCTTGCCGGCCCCGGGCGGACCCAGGAGGATGATGTTCATCAGCGCCTCCCGCCGCCCTTCAATTTCGCCTTCTTGATGAGGTCGCCATATTGATGGGCGATGAGGTGGCTCTGGATCTGCGTCACCGTGTCCATCGTCACGTTGACGACGATGAGCAGGGAGGTGCCGCCGAGATAGAAGGGGATGCCCGCGCGCGCGATCAGGAATTCGGGGATGAGGCAGATCGCGGCGAGATAGGCGGCGCCGATCACGGTGATCCGGGTCAGCACGAAATCGAGATATTCCTCGGTGCGCTTGCCCGGCCTGATGCCCGGGATGAAGCCGCCATATTTCTTGAGATTCTCCGCCGTCTCCTCCGGGTTGAACACCACCGCGGTGTAGAAGAAGCAGAAGAAGACGATGCCGGCGCCGTAGAGGAACATGTAGAGCGGCGCGCCGTGCTGGAGCAGGCCGGTGATCGTCAGCAGCCATTCGTTGAAATTGCTGTCGGTCTGGCCGGCGGCGCGCTGGCCGAGAAACTGGGCGACGGTCAGCGGCATCAGCAGCAGCGACGAGGCGAAGATCGGCGGGATCACGCCCGAGGTGTTGACCTTCAGCGGCAGATGTGAGCGCTCCTGCTGGATCTGGCCGCGCGCGGTCTGGCGCTTGGGATATTGGATCAGCACCCGCCTTTGTGCCCGCTCCATGAAGCAGATGAAGAGGACGAGGATCAGGGCCATCGCGACGATCAGCATGATCACCATCGGATCGAGGCTGCCGCTGCGGCCGCCTTCGAACATCTGCCCGAGCGCGCGCGGCAATTGCGCGACGATGCCGGCCATGATGATCAGGGAGACGCCGTTGCCGATGCCGCGGCTGGTGATCTGCTCGCCGAGCCACATCAGGAACATGGTGCCGCCGACCAGGTTGATCACCGTGGTGATGCGGAACATCATGCCCGGATCGAGCACCGCCGAATGGCCTTCGGAGGCGCCCCAGGTCTCCAGGCCCACGGCCATGAAATAGCCCTGGATCGCGCAGAGGAAGACGGTGCCGTAGCGGGTATATTGGTTGATCTTCTTGCGGCCGCTCTCGCCCTCCTTCTTGAGGGCGCCGAGCTGCGGCGACATCGTCGTCGCGAGCTGCATGACGATCGAGGCGGTGATGTAGGGCATGACGCCGAGCGCGATCAGGCTCATCCGCTGCAGGCTGCCGCCCGAGAACATGTTGAAGAAATCGAGCACGCCGCCCTGGGTGCGCTGGAACAGGTCGGCAAGCGCGCGCGGGTCGATGCCCGGCAGCGGCACGAAGGAGAGCAGGCGGAAGACGATCAGCGCGCCGAGCGTGAACCAGAGCCTCTTCTTGAGGTCGGTCGCCTTGGCGAAGCTCGCCAGGCTGATGTTGCTGGCCATCTGTTCGGCTGCGGATGCCATGCTCGATCTTTCCCTCAAACCCCGGCTAAGTCGATGCGGGCTATATAAGAGGCTCGACCGTCATTGCGAGGAGCAAAGCGACGAAGCAATCCAGAGCGCGGCACTGGATTGCTTCGCTGCGCTCGCAATGACGATGCTCAAGCCTCGGCGGACGCCTTCGCGCGGCCCTTGGCGCTGCCCTTCTTGGCGGCGGCCTTCTCGGCGGCCGGAACCACCTCGATTAGCTCGATCGAGCCGCCGGCCTTCTCGATCGCCTCGCGCGCGCCCTTCGACACGCCGGCGACCTTGAAGCTGAGCTTCGCGCTGAGCTCGCCCTTGCCGAGCACGCGCACCCCGTCCTTGCCGCCGCGGGCGACGCCGGCCGCCTTCAGCGCGGCATGATCGATCACGCCCTTCGTATCGAGCGCCTTGGCATCGACCAGCTTCTGGATCGCGCCGAGATTCACCTCGGCATAGTCCTTGGCGA
>JAFAZM010000380.1 GCA_019239785.1 Sphingomonadaceae bacterium | reverse complement strand
AGCGGCTGCTGCTCACCCGCAACCGCACGGCCGAAGGGCTTGGGCTACCGCTGCCCGGCGGCCGCGTCGCGCTGTTCGGGCAGGCGGGCGGGCGCCGGATTCTGCTCGGCCAAGGGGCGCTCGACGACCGCGCGGTCGGCGAGGAGGTCGAGATCGGCGTCGGTCCGGCGACCGGCGTGCTGGCGAGCCTGACCAGCCCAAGCAAGCACGACACCTATCTGCTCACCGTGACCAACGACCAGTCGGCGCCGGTGCGCTTCGAGGCCGAGCTCGAGGTGCCGCAGGGCCGCAGCCTCCAGCCGCAGGGCCGGCTTTCGCGCCGCAACGGCCGGCCGCTCTGGACGGTCACCGTGCCCGCCAACGGCACCGCCACCCTGCGCTATCGGCTGGGCGGCGGATGAGGGGGCTTGTCGCCGGCCTGTTGCTCGGATGCGCGCTGATCGGCGCGAGAGTGGATGCCCAGACGATCGCGACCTCGCCCGCCCCGGACCATGTCGCCGTCACCGTCTATCGCGACCCCTATCGGGCGCCCGACGTGCGGCCGATCCTCGGCTGGCTGAACGGCTATGCACTGATCAGCGAGACGCGCCGGGTGACCCTGCCGGCGGGTGAGACCGAGCTTCGCTTCGAAGGCGTCGCCGGCGGCATCGTGCCGCAGAGCGCGATCGTCACCGGCCTTCCCGAAGGGGTGATCGAGCGCAACCGCGACGCCTATCTGCTCTCGCCGGCAACCCTGCTCGACCGCTCGCTCGGGGCGCGCGTGCATTTGCGCCGCACCTCGCGCGCCACCGGCGCGGTCCGCGAGGAGGAGGCGATCGTGCGGACCGGCGCCGCGGGAGCGGTCGTGCTGCAGACCCAGGCGGGCTTCGAGGCGCTGCGCTGCACCGGCCTTCCCGAGACGATCCTCTACGACGGCGTTCCCCAGGGCCTCGCCGCCCGGCCGACCCTCTCGGTGCGGGCGCGCAGCGCCGCGCCGGTCACTGCCACCGTCACCTTGTCCTATCTGGCTTCCGGGTTCGACTGGCAGGCGGATTATGTGGCGACTCTGTCGCCCGACGGCACGCGCCTGTCGCTGTTCGCCTGGCTGACCCTGGCGAACGGCGACGAGACCGGCTTCGCTAACGCGGACACCCAGGCGGTCGCCGGCCGCCTCAATCGCACGCCGACGCCGCGCCAGCAGAGCGAGGGCGGTCCCCTCATCCTGCACTGCTGGCCGCAGGGCACGACCAGCGACATCCCGCTCGAGGAGCAGGATAGGGGGGAGGACATCGTCGCCGGCGCCGCGCGCCTGGGGTTCGACGCGCCGCCGCCTCCACCTCCGCCCCCACCGCCGCCGCCTCCCCCGCCGCCGCCGTTGATCGCGCAGCAGGAGGAGCTCGGCGACCTCAAGCTCTACCGCATCCCCGAGCCGGTCTCCGTCGCCGCGCGCAGCCAGAAGCAGGTCGCCCTGCTCCAGCGCGCTGCTGTCCGCGTCGCCCTGGTGTACCGGCAGCGTCTGGCGCCGGGGGATCTGGGCGGCATCACGCCGGCGCGCCGCGTCCTGGTCACCCGCAATCTCGCCAGCGAAGGGCTCGGCCTGGCGCTGCCCGCTGGGCAGGTGATGCTCTTCAGCGAAGGCGGGCGGCGGCCGATCCTGCTCGGCCAGGGCGTCCTCGCGGACCGTGCGGTCGGCGAGGAGGTGGAGATTCCGCTCGGGCCCGCGACCGGAGTCCAGACCGAGCTGACCATCTCCGTCTCGACCAAGCAGCGCGTCGATTACGCGCTCGCGGTCAGCAACGACCGGCCCGAGCCGGTCCGGTTCGAGGCGGAGATCCAGTCCGGAGACCGGCGCCTTGGCTCGGGGACGAGGCTCGGCCGGCGCAACGGCATGGCGCTCTGGTCGGTGACGGTGCCGGCCAATAGTCGGATGAGCCTGCGCTACAGTCTAAGCCGGTAGCGCTGATCCCTTTTCCTTCAGGTCACTCAAGTGAAACAAAAGTCTTCTTGCAAGTAAGGCGAACTCGTTCGAACCTCTTCTGGTCGGCGAATCGACGAGCGACAGCAAGGAGGGGAAAAACATGGCGGACAATCCGAATTTTCCGATCGGCACTGCGGCGATCAACTGGATCGACGGTGGCGGCCAGGTCCATATCCGCGTCTATACGACCGACGGCTACACGGTCCGCGAGCGCTGCTGGGACGGCAATGGCTGGACCGACGGCTCCTTCTCCCAGGCGGGGGCGCAGGTGTCGGCGACCTGCTGGATGAGCGGCGGCAACCTCTCGATCCGGGTCTATTGCAACTTCCAGGACGAGACCACGGAATGGTGCATCGATCAGGGCGGCAGCTGGTATCAGGGCGCCTACACGACCACCTGATCGCCCGACCGGACGCCCCGGCTCAGCCCCGCCTGACCGGGCGGGGCTGGTGATTCTCGTCGAGCGCGACGAAGGTGAACAGGCCTTCGGTCACCTTGACCTCGGTCATGCCGCGGTCGCGGGTGGCGACGACCTCGATCCGGATCGCGATCGAGGTGCGGCCGACCCGCTCGACACTTGCATAGACCGAGACCAGGTCGCGCAGCAGGATCGGGGCGATGAACTCCATCGCCTCGATCGCCACCGTCGCGACCGAGCCCTGCGCCTCGCGCGAGGCGATGATGCCGGCGGCGATGTCCATCTGGCTGAGCACCCAGCCGCCGAAGATATGGCCGTTGGCGTTGATGTCGCCCGGCCCCGGCACCACGCGCAGGATCGGCTCGCGCCCGGCTTCATTCGTCGTCGTCAACCTGGCCTCCTCGCGCCGCTTCCTCGTCCTGGCCGGAGCGGCTGCTGACGAACAGCAGCCCCATCAAACCGGTCCCGACCAGCACGGTCAGGCCGACCCCGGCGATGGTGGCGATCATCATGTGGATCGGCACCGGCTGGCCCGAGCGCTTCAGATAGATCAGTGAGAGCAGAACCACGACGACGGCGAGCAGGGCCATCCAGCGCATGATCGCCCAATAGCGTTTCCAGGCCGCCGCGCGGCGCGCATAATCGAGCTGGCGCCGGGGCGGAATCGGATCGTGGCGGGGCATGGCTTCCATTTGGCTTCGGCCCATGGGATCATCAAGGCCCGAGTCGCGTTGAGATTCGACAAGGAGAGGCAAGATGACCATTGCCGCCATCCTCCAATCCAAGGGCAGCGAGGTGCTCACCGTCGATTGCGGCATGCGCGTCGGCGATGCCGTCGCCCTGCTCGCCGACCGCAAGATCGGCGCCTTGCCGGTGGTGCGCCGCGCCGCCGTCGCCGGGATCATGTCGGAACGCGACATCATCTACCGCCTGCGCAGCGACGGCGCCGGGATCCTCGACTGGACGGTCGAGCGGATCATGACCGCGCCGGCGATCACCGTCGAGCCCGGCACCGAGATCATGGCCGCCCTCTCGCTGATGACCCGCCGCCGCATCCGCCACCTGCCGGTGGTCGAAGGCGGGGTCCTGATCGGCCTCGTCTCGATCGGCGACCTGGTGAAGCATCGGATGGACCGGATCGAAGCCGAAGCGGCGGCGATGCTGACCTATATCCAGAGCGTTTAGCGGATCCGGGATCACGCTCATCCTCAGTAGGGACTGAGCCTGTCGAAGTCCCGTATCGAAGGACCGCTTCGTTACTCTGTGCGTCCTTCGATACGCCGGTTCGACAAGCTCACCGGCTACTCAGGATGAGCGGGTAGGGTTCCGGCCAATTCGGTGGGGAAGGTGTCGCTCTCAGGCAGCCGCCGCCCTCGTCGGCCGAATCAGCCCCAGCACCTCGTCGACGATCGGGCGCGCGAAGGCGAGCAGCAGCCCGGCATAGGCGGCCATGCCGGTGGCGACCAGTGCGGCCAGCCGCGCGCCGTCGCCCATTGCCGGCAGCACCGAATCGACCGCCTCGACCAGGCCGGCCATGGCCAGCGAAGCGGCGAGGCCGGGCGCCACCGCGAGGAACAAGGCGCGCCGCGTGATGCCGAGCAAAGGCAGCGACATCTCGATCGTCGCTGCCAGCAGGGCGGCCATGCCGCCGAGCCAGGCCCAGGCGAGCCCTTCCGCGCCCCATTGGATGCCGGCCGCGAAGGCGCAGGGCATCAGCAAGGCGCCCACCAGCCCCGTGCGCAACGCCATGCCCGGCCGGCCGAGCGCGTTGGAGGCGGGCGCGAACAGGATCTGCAAGGTCATCAGCGGCATCGCCATGGCGAGGATCGGCACCAGCGGCCCGGTCTCGGTCCATTTCCAGCCGAGGAAGGTCGCGACCAAAGGCTCGGTCGTCACCGCCAGCCCGAAATAGAAAGGCAGAGCGGCGAGCATGATCAGCCGCACCGACTTCAGGAACGCGGTCTGGATCATGTCCGGCCGCGCCTGGATCCGCGAATAAGCGGCGAAGGCGACCTCGTTCAGCGGCGGCACGAACTTGGAGGCGAGGATCTGGGTCAGAAACAAGGCCGTCGTATAGATGCCGAGCCGGTGCGGCGCGAGGCTGCGGCCGCCGATGAAGACGTCGGCCTGGCTCTGCACGAACCAGCAGGCCTGCACGCCGATCATCGCCGCGCCGTAGCTCAGCATCGTGCCGGCGCCGGCGAATCGGAAACGCGGCCGGATCTGCCAGAGCTTCGCGGTGAAGATGTAGCCGATCGCGCGCGCATACCAGAGCACGCCCGGCGCCACGATCAGGGTCCAGACGCCGAGCCCTGCGAAGGCGCAGGCGACCGCGGCCACCGCGCTCAGGCTCGCCGCGACCAGCACGATTCGCGCCTGCCGCCGAAACTCGAGCCGGCGCATCAGCAAGGCGTGCCCGAGCGCGTTGAACGGGTTGGCGAGATAGAAGATCGCCTGGACGCGCAGCAGATCGGCGACCATCGGCTGGTGGAAGTAGTCGGCGGCGAAGGGCGCCGCGACCAGCTGGGTGAGGCCGAGGCCGGCGTTCATCAGGATCAGCATCGCGAAGGCCTGGCCGATTCGCTTTTTGTCGGTCTTCTCGTCGCGGACCAGCGAGCTTGCGAAGCCCCAGCCGTTGAACAGGTCGAGGAAGGTGAGGATGACCCCGGTCATCGCCACCAGCCCGTAGTCGCTCGGGTTCAGCAGGCGGATGACGAGGAAGGTCGAGGCCCAGGCGACGAGCTGGCCGACGATCTGGCTGCCCGACTTCCAGATCACGCCGGTGCGCACCTGCTGGGCGAAGCTCGGCGGGGCCGCGGCCTGCGACGGCGGCGGATCGGCGGCGTCGGCGCTCTGTACGGGAAGGGCGTCCATCCGGGCCGGCCTTAGCGCGGATCGGTTAAGCCCGCGTTGAGGACGGTGCCGCCAAGGGGTTGACGCGCGCCGGCGGGGCGACCATATGGCGCGTCCCGGCAACGAGGTGTTCGCACCAAGTTGCTGGAAATCTTTGAAAATTTATCCGAGCGGGCCTTGCAGGAGGGCGATTGCCTTCCTATCTCGGCCCGGTGAAGGAAGCGGGCGATTCGCCCGGCTTCTTCTTTCGAAAGGCTTGAGCGCGCCAGCGGCGGGATCTCAGGATCCCGCGCGTGGCGTCTCGCCGGCCGGTTCGCCCCGCGGCAACGCGC
>JAFAZM010000360.1 GCA_019239785.1 Sphingomonadaceae bacterium | reverse complement strand
AGCGGCTGGAGGGCATCTACACAGACATTCTCGACCGCAACGAGGTCGAGATCTTCCAGCAGCGGGCGACGATCAGCGGGCCCCAGGAGGTCACGCTGGCCGATGGCTCGAAGCTGACCGCGGCGACCATCCTCGTCGCCACCGGCGCGCGGCCGGTGGTGCCGGACGTGCCGGGCGCCGAGCATGGCGTGACCTCGAACGAGATGTTCCACCTCGATGGCGTGCCGAAGCGGGCGGTGATCGCCGGCGGGGGCTATATCGCCAACGAATTCGCCGGCATCCTCCACGAATTCGCCTGCGAGGTGACGATCGTCAATCGCGGCGACCGCATCCTGCGCCATTATGACGAGCAGGTGCGCGACCGGCTGCTGCAGATCTCGCTCACCAAGGGGATCGGCTTCAAGTTCAACGCGCCGTTCGAGAAGATCGTGAAGCGCAAGGACGGCAGCCTGCGCATCCATCTCCAGGGCTCCAGCCCGATCGATGCGGACCTGCTGCTCTGGGCAGTCGGCCGCAATCCCAACACCGAGGGGCTGGGGCTGGAGGCGGCGGGCGTCGAGCTCGGCAAGAACGGGGCGATCCTGGTCGACGAGGACAACCAGAGCTCGGTGCCGAGCATTTACGCGATCGGCGACGTCACCGACCGCATCCAGCTCACCCCGGTCGCGATCCGCGAGGGCCAGGCCTTCGCCGACACCGTGTTCGGCAAGAAGCCGACCCGGGTCGATTATGCCAATGTCCCGCACGCGGTGTTCAGCCATCCGCCGATCGCCTCGGTCGGGATGACCGAGGGGGAGGCGCGCGACAAGCTCGGCACCTACAGGACCTATGTCTCCGATTTCCGGCCGATGAAGAACGTCCTTGCCGGGCGCAACGAGCGCGCGCTCTACAAGCTCGTCGTCGACGAGGAGACCGACAAGGTGGTCGGCCTCCACATGATCGGCCCCGACGCGGCCGAGATCCTGCAGGCCGCCGCGATCGCGGTGAAGGCCGGGCTGACGAAGAAGCAGTTCGACGAGACGGTGGCGCTGCATCCGACGATGGCGGAGGAGCTGGTGTTGATGCGGTAGCCCGACGGGGAGGTGATCAGGTCGGCTCCTGCCCGTTCGCCGCCAGCACATTTCCCGCCAGATACAGCGACCCCATGATCAGCACCACGGGCGGCCTGTCGCGGTCGGCGTGGCGGGCGATCCAGCGGAGGGCGTCCTCGACATTGGCAGCGGTCATCGCCTGCATGCCGGCCTCGCGGGCGAGCGCGGCGAGCTCCGCGGGGGGATGATGCTCGTGCTCGGGCACCGGCACCGCATGCAGGGTCATGGAGCGGCCGCGGAAGGGGTGGAGGACGCCGGGCGCATCCTTGTTGGCGAGCAGGCCGAAGATCAGGTGGAAGGGCCGTTCGCTGCCGCGGAAATGATCGGCCACCGCCCGCGCCGCATTGGGATTGTGGGCGCCGTCGAGCCAGAGCTCGGCACCGGCCGGCAGCAGATCGCGCAGCGGGCCGGGGCCGAGCGGCTGCAGCCGCGCCGGCCATTCCGCCCAGCCCATCGCCGCACGCAGCGCCGCTTCGGGAATGTCGAGCGCCTGCTGGTGGCGCAATATCGCGACGGCGAGGGCGGCGTTCGTCGCCTGGTGGGCGCCGGCGAGGCGGGGAAGGGGCAGGCGCAGGCTGTGGCGAGCGTCGCTGTAGAGGATCGCTTTGTCCTCCACCTTCGCGTCCCACGCCTTGCCGCGCGGCAGCCAGAGCGCGCCGGCCGCAGCGGCCGCGGCCTCGATCGGCGCGGCCAGATTCTCGGGATAGTGCAACGTGATCAGAGGCACGCCGGGCTTGGCGATGCCGGCCTTCTCGGCCGCGATCTGCTCGATCGTGTCGCCGAGGAAGCTCTGATGGTCGATCCCGAGCTGGGCGATGCCGCAGACGACCGGCGTCACGACATTGGTCGCATCGAGCCGGCCGCCGAGGCCGACCTCGACGATGCAGGCGTCGGCGGGCGTGCGGGCGAAGGCAAGGAAGGCGGCGGCGGTGGTCGCCTCGAAGAAGCTCAATTCCATCCCGTCGGCGGCATCGAGCGCCTCGCCAAGCACCTCGGCGAGCTGGTCGTCATCGATCAGCTGGCCGGCGAGCCGGATGCGCTCGTTGAAGCGGACCAGGTGCGGGCTCGAGTAGACATGGGCCTTCAGCCCCGCCGCCTCGATCGCCGCGCGGAGGAAGGCGCAGGTCGAGCCCTTGCCGTTGGTGCCGGCGACGTGGAGCACCGGCGGCAGCCTGCGCTCCGGATTGCCGAGCCGCTCGAGCAGGGCCGAGATCCGCTCGAGCCCCAAGATGTCGCGGCCGGGCGAGAGTTGCCCCAGCCGGTCGAGCTGGGCCTGGACGCCGGGGTGATCGGAATGCGCGCGATCCGCCATTACTCCCTCTCCCCTCTGGGGAGAGGGCAGGGGAGAGGGGCTGGGGCGGTTGCGGAGAATCTCAAAGTCTGCCCCTCTCCCAACCACGCGCGGGTCGCGCTGTCCCCCGGACAGCGCTGAGCCGCGCGGGGCGGGGCTCACCTGCGCATCCCCAGAGGGGAGGGGCTAGAATCAAGCCGCCTCCCGCAGCGGCGTCAGATAGTCCAGCAGCAGGGCCAGCCGGTGGCGCAGCTCCTTCCTGTGCACGACCATGTCGACCATGCCGTGGTCGAGCAGATATTCGGCGCGCTGGAAGCCCTCGGGGAGCTTCTCGCGGATCGTGTTCTCGATCACCCTTTGGCCGGCGAAGCCGATCAGGGCGCCAGGCTCCGCGACATGGACGTCGCCCAGCATCGCATAGGAAGCGGTGACGCCGCCGGTGGTCGGATCGGTGAGGATCACGATATAGGGCAGGCCGGCCTCCTTGAGCTCGGCGATCGCGACGGTGGCCTTGGGCATCTGCATCAGCGAGAGGATGCCCTCCTGCATGCGCGCGCCGCCGGCGGCGGTGACGATCGCATAGGGCGCATGGCCGGCAATGGCGGCGCGGGCGCCGGCGACGAAGGCGGCGCCGACCGCCATCCCCATCGAGCCGCCCATGAAGGCGAAATCCTGGACGCCCAGCACGAGCTTGTGCCCCTCGATCGCGCCGCGCGCGTTGATCAGCGCGTCGGTCTCGCCGGTGCCGGTCCGCGCCGCCTTGAGCCGCTCGGTGTAGCGCTTGGAATCGCGGAACTTGAGCGGGTCTTCCTTTACCTGCGGCGGGGGCAGCACGGTGTAGCCGGGATCGAGCAGCATCTCGAAGCGCTTGGCCGGCCCGATCCGCCCATGATGGTCGCAGCGCGGGCAGACGAAGAGATTCTCCTCATATTCCTTGGTGAAGACCATCGCCTCGCATTCGGGGCATTTGTGCCAGAGATTGTCCGGCGTCTCGCGCTTCGGCAGGAACGGGATCGAATTGCGAACCTTGGTCAGCCAGCTCATATGTTGCTCCTCGGGGTGGCGAGATAGGCGTGCGACCGGCCGCTGTCCATCGAACCCCCACGAAGAGGGAGTCAGAGCGTCGCCGCGATCGCCCTGGCGGCCTGGTCCGGATCGGGCGCCTGGGTGATCGGGCGGCCGATCACCAGGATCGAGGCGCCGGCGTCGAGAGCCTGGCGCGGAGTGACCACCCGTTTCTGGTCGCCGGCCGAGGCGTCGGCGGGGCGCAGGCCGGGGACGACGAAGAAGCCGTCGGGCCAGGCCTTGCGCGCCGCGCCGACCTCGGCGCCCGCGCAAACGACGCCGTCCAGCCCCGCCTCCCGCGCCAAAGCGGTCAACCGTACCACCTGCGCGTGCGGATCGGCGGCGACGCCGATCGAGTCGAGATCGGCGCCGTCCAGGCTGGTCAGCACGCTGACCCCGACCACCCTGGTGCCGGCCGGCGCCGCCGCCTTGGCGTCCTCCATCATCGCCCTCCCGCCGGCCGCGTGGACGGTGAGGATCGCCGGCTGCAGCGGGCGGAGCGCCTGCACCGCCTTGGCGACGGTGTTGGGAATGTCGTGCAGCTTGAGGTCGAGGAATATCGGCAGGCCGAGCGCCGCCATCTCGCGCACCCCGTCGGGTCCGTGGGCGGAGAAGAATTCGAGGCCGAGCTTGATCCCGCCGACATGGTTGCGGACCCTGGCGGCAATGGCCTTGGCGCTGTCGAGGTCGGTCGTGTCGAGCGCGACGTAGACCGGGCTGGTCATGCCGCCGGCCAGGCCTTCGCGTCGGTCGCCTCGCGGCCCGGGCTGTTCGTGGCCGGCGTCGCCGGCCGGGCGGGCGCCGGGTGGCTGACGACATGGGCGGTCGCCTGCGTCTCGTAGCGCCGCTTCAGCGACCAGAGCCGCGCGCGATAGATGAAGAAGGTCGGCAGGAAGCCGAGCAGGAAGACCAGGCCGAGCAGCAGAGGCAGGTTCACGTCCGCTTCGAGCCCGGCCCAGAGCTTCAGCGTCACCTGCTGCGAATTGGTGAGGGTGAACAGCACCACCACCACCGCGACCACGACCCAGAACAGGGTTTTCAGGAACTGCATGGCCCGCTCTTTCCCCGAAAATGGGGGCGGCGTCCAGTGGGGGAGGAGGGGGCCCTGGTCCTTCGTTCTTCCGCGTCGTCGCTGCGCTGCTACTGGAAACAAGAAGAAGACCCTCACCCTGCCCTCTCCCGCGAGCGAGGCCTATGCAAAAGTCTTCGTCTGCGATTCTCTGTTTTGAGGATCGTGGGAGCTGAGGCGATGGCGGTGAAGAGGGTTGGCGAGCGTGGTTTTGCCGACGATCTTCTGGGTGCGCGTTTGGGTTCGAACGCGGTGCTCGAGCGGATCGCGGGCTTGATCGACTGGGGGTCGA
>JAFAZM010000337.1 GCA_019239785.1 Sphingomonadaceae bacterium | reverse complement strand
TGGCGAACGGGACGCGCTCCGCGTCGGCTTCCCAGACCTCGGCATATTGGGCGTCCATGAAGATGTAGGAGCCGGCCTGGAGGTCGGTGAGGGTCGCGGCGCCCGGGTCGAGATCGAAGGTGCCGGTGCCGCCGCCGGTCACGATCGCGCAGCCATGGCCGCGCGCCTCCAGCGCGGCGCGCGTTTCGGCGAGCAGCGCCATCGCGGCGAGGGTGCGGGAGCGGCGCTCGGCGCGGCCGTGGAGGTGCTGGAGATGGCCGGCATAGCCCTGGATCCCGGCGAGGCTGAGGTGCGGCGTGGCCGCGATCGCCTCGGCCAGCGCAAGCGCGCTGTCGCCCGGGGCGATGCCGGTGCGGTGCTGGCCCACGTCGAGGTCGACCAGGACCTTCAGCGGCCGGCCGGAGGCGGCGCCGGCGGCGGCGAGGTCCGGCACGTTCGCCGCGCTGTCGGTGACGATCATCAGGTCCGGGCAGGATTTGTTGAGGGCGGCCAGGCGGCGGCAGCCTTCTGCGGTGACGACCGGGGAGGTAACGAGGACCGAGCCGATGCCGCCGGCCGCGAGGACCTCCGCCTCGCCGAGCTTGGCGCAGCAGATGCCGACCGCGCCCGCCTGGAGCTGGCGTTTGGCGATCTCGATCGATTTGTGGGTCTTGGCGTGGGGGCGGAGGGCGATGTTTTTCTCGGCGCAGAGGCGGGCCATCTGCGCGATGTTCGCTTCGAGCAGGTCGAGATCGAGGATGAGCGCCGGGGTGTTGAGGCGCCGGCGGCCGCCGGGGATGTGGAGGAGGTGGGCGTTGAGGCTGGGGGTTGTTTGGACCATCATCGCCTTTCCTTAGATCGTCTCAACATGCGGAGCCCCCTCCTAGTCCCTCTCCCCTTGTGGGAGAGGGTAGGGTGAGGGGTGAGCGGCCGGATCGGCTCGATGCCGAGCCGGGCGCTCTTCGAGCGCCGACCCCTCACCCAACTTCGACTAGGCGGCAGAGCCGCCAAGTCTCCGTATCCCTCTCCCACAAGGGGCGAGGGGCTGTCTCTACGCTCGCTCCAGCCACGGCGGCACGATCTCGTCGGCGAGGAAGGCCTGGGTGTCGCGGCGGGGGCGGACGATTGCCCAGTCGGCGCCGTCGACGAGGACCTCCGGAGCGAGGGCGCGGCTGTTGTAGGTGCCGGCCATGGTGGCGGCATAGGCGCCTGCGGTGCGGATCACCATCAGGTCGCCGGCCTCGACCCGGTCGAGCCGGCGGGCGACCGCGAACACGTCGCCGCTCTCGCAGACCGGGCCGACCACGTCGGCGACCATCTCCCCGCCTTTGGGCGCGACCGCGGCGATCTCGTGCCAGGCGTCGTAGAGGCTCGGCCGCACCAGATCGTTCATCGCCGCATCGACGATCACGAACGGATTGGCGACGCCGGCCTTGATGCGGACCACCTCGGTCAGCAGCACGCCGGCATCGCCGGCGATCAGCCGGCCCGGCTCGAAGAGCAGCCGCACGTCCCAGCCGCGGGTCAGCCGCGCGACCATCGCGCCATAATCCTCGCTGCTCGGCGGCGGCGGGAGCGACGGATCGTAGCTGATCCCAAGCCCGCCGCCGAGGTCCGCGGTCGAGATTTCGTGCCCGTCCGCACGCAGCAGCGCGATCGCCTCGCCGAGCCGCGCGATCGCGGTCTCCAGCGGGGCCAGCCGGGTGAGCTGGCTGCCGATATGCACCGCCAGCCCCTTGAGCTCGAGCCCGCCGAGCCCGCGAAGCGCCTCGCAGGCGGCGCGCGCCTCGCCGATCGGAATGCCGAACTTGTTGTGCGCAGCCCCGGTCGAGATCTTCGCGTGGGAGCCGGCGTCGACGTCGGGATTCACCCGGAAGGCCACCGGCGCGGTCCGGCCCATCGACAAGGCGATCTGGGAGAGCAGCTCGGCTTCGGGGAAGGATTCGAGGTTGAACTGGCAGAGGCCGCCGGCGAGCGCGGCGCGCATCTCGGCTGCGGTCTTGCCGACGCCCGAGAAGAGGATCCGGTCCGGCGCGATCCCGGCGGCGCGGGCGCGCAGATATTCGCCGCCCGAGACCACGTCCGCGCCGAGCCCTTCCTTCGCAAGAACGGTCAGCACCGCGATGTTGGGGTTGGCCTTCACCGCGAAGGCGATGAGCGGATCGTTCAATCCGGAGAGCGCGGCGCGGAGGGCGCGGGCCTGGGCGCGCATCGCGTTTGCCGAATAGACGAAGACGGGGGTGCCGACCGCGCGGGCGATCTCCGGCAGGGGAGCGTCTTCGCAATGGGTCACGCCCTCGCGAAGCTGGAAGAAAGACATTGCCGGCCCTTTTCACGCGGGCGGGGGTTCGCAGATCGACTCCGGCCGCCGAGCCCCCTCACCCCAGCCCTCTCCCCCGGGGAGAGGGGGTGCTCAGCGGCCTTCAAAGATGATGCGTCTTACCGCAGATGGATGCGGACGCCGACGCGGAATTCGCGGCCGAGGAGGTCGCTGTAGGTGCTGTTCGCCGCCAGCCCGGTCTCGGGGAGCAGGATCGGATCGGAGTCGAACAGATTGGTGACGTTGATGAAGAACTCGCCGTCGCCGCGGCCCATCGCGTCGAAATTCTTCGTGATGTTGAGATCGACATAGAGCGTGCCGTGGACGTGGTTGACGTCGTAGGTCGGGAGCTGGGTGAGCTCCGCGTTGCTCCTGCCGATCGGGCAGTTGGTCGAGCAGACCAGCGCGTTGGCGGTGTACCGGCCCGAGCTCACGCCGCGGCCGACCAGGGTGATCGAGCCTTCCGGCGAATCATAGGCGGCGCTGACCCGGAAGATCCAGGTCGGGGTCGAGAACTGACCGCCGTTCACGCCCACCGTGTTGAGCACGAAATTGTCCGGGATGCCGGTGTCGGAGATATTCTCGATGTAGCGCGTCGCGACGCCGTGCAGGGTGAAGTTGCCGGGAGCGTTGGCGAACAGGTGATCGAGCGGGATCCGGTAGGAGGCGTCGAAATCGATGCCGCGGACCAGCCTGCGCACATAGTTGAACGGCTGGGTGCGGATCAGGATGCGAGTCGCGTTGGCCGGATCCTGGGTGATCGCGTCGCAATATTCCTGGGTGCCCTCGAAGCAGCGGTTGATCGTCTCCTGCGCGCTGATCGTATCGATCGCGCCCTGGAGATCGATGCGGAAATAGTCGGCAGAGAAGGCGAAGCCGGGCAGGAAGCGGGGCGTGATGACGCCGCCGATGTCCCACTGGTTGGCCTTTTCCGGGCGCAGGTTCGGATTGCCCGTGTTGAGGCCCGAATAGGAGATGCTCGCCGTATTGTAGACCACCCCGTTCAGCGGCTTGGTGCCGGCAGCGGAGAAGAAGGGATTGCTCACCGAGTCGCTGTTCGCGGAGCCGGCCTGGTACAGCTCGTTGAGATTGGGCGCGCGGATGTCGCGCGACCGGGTGACGCGGAGCCGGAAGTCCGGAATCGGTTGCCAGGTGCCGCCGATGCGCCAGGTCGTGACGTAGCCCGAGGTCGAATAATCGGTGGCGCGAA
Organism: Sphingomonadaceae bacterium; assembly: GCA_019239785.1. Classification (GTDB taxonomy): domain Bacteria; phylum Pseudomonadota; class Alphaproteobacteria; order Sphingomonadales; family Sphingomonadaceae; genus Allosphingosinicella. The sequence goes on along the minus strand of JAFAZM010000337.1, from coordinate 16,412 downwards.
CGGCGCCGGTCAGCTCGAGGCCGAAGCCCAGCGGGACGACCGTCTCGAGATAGGCCTCCTTGACGTTGTACTGGCCGTTGGAGGGCAGATAATTGCCGACCGACCAGGCGTTCGCGGTCGAACGCGCGCCGTTCGCTGCCACCGTGACGACCGGCTGGAACTGGGTGGGCACGAAGCCGCGGATCCGCTCCTCGCGATACTCGCCGCCGAGGGCGACGCTGACCTGGCCGGCCCAGGTGGAGAAGGGATTGAAGGACAGGTTGACGCCCGCATCCTTCTCCGTGACCGTCTCGTCGCGATAGGGATCGCCGAGCACATAGGCGATCGCCGCCTGGCTGGCGACGCCGATGCCCATGCGGTTGAGCGGCACGCAGGCCGGATCGTTGTTGTTCGGATCGGCATCGGCGTTGATCCGGCAGACGATCGGGCTGGAGGTGTTGCCAGCGACCGAGAAGACCGCGTCCGTCGCGTTGTTCATCCGCGCCGTGTTCATGATGTTGCGCAGCTGCTCGCGCAGCTCGGCGCGGCCATATTGGGCATAGGCATCCCAATGGGCGGCGTTGCCGAACATGTTGAAGTCGCCGCGGGCGCCGATCAGGTAGCGCTGCACGGCGCGGCGGTTGTCGGCCTCGCGGAAGGGAAGGTCGGCGGCGGTGGTGGCGAGTGTGACCGAGGTGATCCCGGCGAGCTGGGCCGGAGTCAGCTGCTGGATCAGGAAGGCGTTGTCGGGCCTGATCGTGATGCCGGTCGACAGGTTCGGGCCGGCGTTGAACAGGATGTGCTGGCGATTGTAGGAGGCCTGGGCGAAGATCTGGAAGGCGTCCGAGAATTCCCAGCTGACCCGGCCGAAGATGCCGTAGCGGTCGTCCTGCGGATCGAGGCCGATGCGCCGGCCGCTGTCGTTGACCCGCCAGGAGCCGCCCTGGGTCAGCGTCGGGGCGGCGGCGCCGGTCGGGCTCGGGAAGGTGAGCGCGCCATATTGATAGAGGGCCTGCGCCCCGCCGCCGACGAAATAGATGCCGCGCAGGCGATTGGCGACGCCGCCGGCGGAACCGGTGATCAGGCCGCCGGGCGTCGAGTTCGCAGCGCCGACCTGCCTCAGGCTGGCGATGAATCTCGGCGTGGTGCTGACGTTGGCGACCCAGTTCGGATCCTGGATGCGGACATAGCCGGTCTGGTTCCAGGCGCGGTCGCTGGTCTCGAAGATGCCGTCGCGATGGGCGAGCTCGCCCTGCACCATGAAATGGCCGCGGCCGCCGCCGAAATTCCAGCCGCCGGCGACGCCGCCGGAATAGTTGAAGCCGTCGCCATAGCGGGTGATGCCGCTGTCGCCCTGGACGGTGATGCCGCTGAAATGGTCGTTGAGGATGAAGTTGACGACGCCGGCAACGCCGTCCGAGCCGTAGGTCGCCGAAGCGCCGCCGGTGACCACGTCGATCCGCTCGACCAGCATCTGCGGGATGGTGTTGACGTCGATCAGGCCGGTTATGGTCGAGGCGACCGAGCGGCGGCCGTCGATCAGCACGAGGGTGCGGACCTCGCCGAGGTTGCGCATGTTGAGCGCGTTGACGCCGGCCTGGCCGCTCGAGAGGTTGAGGCGCGAGTTGGACGGCCGGGTCGAGCCGGCCATCGACGGCAGCTCGTTGACGAAATCGGCGATGTTGTTGCTCGGCGAGCTGTTCTGGATGTCCTCGCGGGTCAGCACGGTGAGCGGGGTCGGCGAGCGGTAGCCGTCGCGGACGACGTGGGTGCCGGTGACGACGATGTCCGCCTGCGCGTCGGCGCTCGGCTGCGCATTGGCATCGGCCGGCTGGGCCGGCTGGTCCGGCTGCGCCGCCGCGCTCGAGGCGGCCGTCGCGGCCGAAACCGGCGCGGCCTGCGCCGAAGCGGCGCCGGCAGATGCGACGAGCGCGAACGCGGTTCCGGAAAAAAGCGCCAATTTCAGTGACATGGAAGCGCGCATCGAACTATCCCCCTTAGACAGCGGCCAAGCGTCATTAAGTAGCAATAATGTGGTGGGCCGCCATAGTTTCTGTTGGCCAATCCATAACCTGCCGCCATCTTCTCGCCGAATGCTGCGCGGGCGTGTTACCGGCGCAACAGCGGCGCGGCGGATGCGTGCGGTTTGAGGAGGCGGATGAGAGGGGCTGATCCAGGGCGCAGCCTTCCAGGCGGTATTCATCGCCCCTCTCCCCTTGTGGGAGAGGGATACGGAGACTTGGCGGCTCTGCCGCCTAGTCGCAGTTGGGTGAGGGGTCGGCGCTCGAAGAGCGCCCGGCTCGGCATCGAGCCGATCCGGCCGCTCACCCCTCACCCCAACCCCTCTCCCACAAGGGGAGAGGGACGTCCGCGGAGAAAATGATGGCGACACAGGCAGCGTCCAGCGCCGAAGCTGAGGCGATCAGCGCGGCCGTGCCGGGAGGCTTCGCGCTCAAATTGCTCTACGTCCTCCTCGGCTTCTCCGCCGGCCTGCCCTTCTACATGTTCTCCACCGTGCTGACGCTGCGGCTGCAGGCGCATGGCGTGGGGCTGGTCGTGATCGGCTTCTTCGCCTGGGTGCAGCTGCTGCCGACCTTCAAGTTCCTCTGGGCGCCGTTGCTGGACCGCTACGAGGTGCCGGGCTTCGGCCTTTTCTGGGGGAAGAGGCGCGGCTGGATCATGCTCGCCCAGCTCGGCATCTTCCTGTCGATGGCGGCGATGGGGCTCGCCTCCTCGGACGCGACGCTCGGGCTCACCGCTTTGTTCGCGGTCCTGCTCGCCTTCTGGACGACGACCCTGGAGGTCGCCGCCGATGCCTGGCGGATCGAGCTCGCCCCGACCCAGGAGGCGCAGGGGCCGCTCGCCGCCGCCAACCTCTGGGGCTACCGCACGGCGATGGTCGCGGCCGGCAGCGGCGCGCTGCTCGTCGCCGACCAGCCGGGCTGGGGCTGGACCGGCGCCTATCTGGCGATCGCCACCTTCGCCTTCCTGCCCTTCCCGATCCTCGCGTCGATGCGGCGGGACCCGGGCCATGACGGCAGCCGCGGCCGGGCGCTGATCGTCGGGCTCGGGGCAAGCGCACTGATCCTCGGCGCCGCGACCGCGGCGACCGCTGCGATCGGCTGGCTGCTGCTGCGCGCCGCGGCCGGCATCGGCATCGGCGCGCAGACCAACGTCACCCCGTTCGTGCTTGCGATCTGCATGGTGCCGTTCCTGATCATGGCGGCGGCCCTGCCGAAGATCCGCACGCTGCCGCCGAACGCGCCGGCGCGGCGCTCGGTCGCGATCGGCCCCTATGTCGATTTCTTCTGGCGCTACGGCTTCATGGCGCTCGCTTTGATGGCCTTCGTCTCGATCTACCGGATGGGCGACGTCCTCGCCCTCAACCTCTCCAAGCCGATGGTCCGGGGCCTCGGCTATTCGCTGACCCAGATCGGCCTTGCCGATAGCTACGTCGCTCTGGTGGCGAGCATCATCGGGGTCGGGCTCGGCGGCTGGATGGCCGCGAAGTGGCGGATGGGCTGGGCGCTCGCAATCGGGGCCTTCTTCGCGGCGTTCGGCAATTTCGGCTTCGTCTGGCTCGCCCACCAGCCGGTCGACGGAATGGCGCTCTACGTCGCCACTGCGGCGGATCAGTTCGGCAACGGCATGGCCGGGGCGGTGTTCGTCGTCTATCTCTCGCTGCTGGTGAACCCGAAATATCCGGGCGCGCAATATGCCTTCCTCTCCGGCTTCGCCTTCCTGCTGCCGCGGCTGCTTTCGGGCGCCGGCGGCGCGATCGTCGAGGCGTTCGACCGGGCCGGCTATCCGGGCTTCGACCTCTTCTTCATCCTCTCGGGCGTGCTGAGCCTGGCGGCGATCCCGTTCCTGCCGGTCGTCGTCCGCGCCAGGCCGCGGCCTTCGGACGAACCGGCATGAGCGGGACGCTCGCGGAAGCGGCCTTCGCGCCCGCGGCCGAAGCGGTCGCCTCCGGACGCATCCCCGGCGCGATGCTCGGCATCGTCGCGGCCGACGGGCGGAGCTCGATCATGTATGACGGCATGGCCGCTTTGGTGCCGGAGCCCGAGATCCTGGGCGAGGACCATTGGTTCGATCTCGCCTCGGTCTCCAAGGTGATCGCGACCACCGACATGATCCTGAAGCTGGCCGAAACCGGCCGGCTCGATCTCGACCGGCCGCTGACCGACGCCATACCGGACCTGCGCCAATACGACCCGGCCAATGCGGCGGAGCGGCGACTGAGCTTCCGCGACTGCCTCGCCCATCGCACCTTCCTGCCCGCGGTCGAGCCGATCTACACTTATGGCGGCGATCCGGAGCGGCTGCGCGCCTTCGTGCTGCAGCGGGAATGGCGGCACGGCCCGGCCGTCTATTCCGACATCAACTACATATTGCTCGGCATCGCGATCGAGCGGCTGACCGGCGCATCGCTCAGGGATTGGCCGCTCGGCCCCGGCCTCGCCTACGGCCCGCCGCCCGGGCCGGCGGTCGCCACCGAGGCCTGCGCCTGGCGCGGCCGCGTGATGAAGGGCGAGGTCCATGACGAGAATGCCTGGGCGCTCGGCGGCGCGCCGGGCCATGCCGGCCTGTTCGGGACGGTCGCGGGCGTGCTCGGCTTCGCCGCCGGCCTGCTCGACGGCAGCGGCGCCTCCCCCTTCGTGCTGGAGGCGATCCGCACCCCGGTCCAGGGCCACCGCACCTGCGGCTGGGAGGTGCGCTTCGACGGCTGGCACGGCGGCGATGCCTGCTCGGCCGCGACGATCGGCCATACGGGGTTCACCGGGACGGGGCTCTGGGTGGATTTCGAGCGCGGCCTGGCCTGGACTTTGCTCACCAACCGGGTCCACCCGACCCGGCATCGGGAGACGGGGATCCTGGAGCTGCGCCGGGCGACGGGGGATGCGGTGATCGCGGCTTGGGACGCCAGCTAGTCCCTCTCCCCTTGTGGGAGAGGGAGGGGCCCGCCGCTCGCAGAGCGGCGGGAGGGTGAGGGGTGCGCGCCTCCGGCGCGCGCGCGGCAAAGCCGCGCACCCCTCACCCAACTGCGACTAGGCGGCAGAGCCGCCAAGTCTCCGTGTCCCTCTCCCACAAGGGGAGAGGGACAGAAACGGGCGACTCTTCGACCATACTAACCCTCTAATTCTCCGCCGCGATCAGCACCAAGGCGGCGTCCATATATTGGGTCGCGCCGGCATCGCGCGGCACGTCGTTGGCGTAGAAGGAGAAGATCAAAGTCCGCCCGCTGTGCGCAATCAGGTAGCCGGATACGGCGTTGGTGGCGTTGAGCGTCCCGGTCTTCGCGGAGAGGCGCCCCTCGAGCGGGGTTCCCCGGAAGCGGCGGGCGAGGGTGCCGTCGACGCCGGCGACCGGGAAGGTCGCGCGCCAGGCGGCGCCCCAGGGCTGCGTCTCGGCCCAGCGCAGCAAGGCGGCGACCGCGCGCGGCGAGACGCGGTTGTAGCTGGACATGCCGGAGCCGTCGGAAAGGTCCCAGCCGGTGCGGGAAGCGCCGGCCTGCGCCATCATCGCCGCGATCGCCGCGACCCCGTCCTCGATCGAGCCCGAGCCACGGACGAGGCCGACGCGGCGGACGAACAATTCGGCGTGGAGGTTCTGGCTGACCTTGTTGGTGTGGGTCAGATCTTCGGCGAGCGGCGGCGGGGTCAGCCGGGCGAGCGCCTCCGGCTCGGGCGCGCGCGCGGCCGGCGCGCCGCCGCGATGGGCGGGATCGTCCGCGGGCGTGAGCGGCCGATGGCGGACGTCGACGCCGCCCATGACCCGGACGCCGCGCGCCTCGAGCAGGGCCTTGAGCCGCCAGGCGGCAAAATGAGCGGGATCGTCGATGCCGAGGTGCAGGGTCTCCGGCTGTGCGCCGGCGGCGATCGTTCCGCTGAGCCGCAGGATGCGGCTGTTCGGCATCCGGTCGAAATGCAGCTCGGCCGGACCCGCAGCGACGGTCGTCGCGAAATTCCGGACCTCGTAATAAGGCAAAGCCGCGACGGTCGGCGCCTGCCCTGCCGCGCCCGGCGTCACGACCATCGCAAGCTCGTTGTCGTCGATCGTCAGCGCCGAGATCGCGGTGCCGGAGCGGGTCTCGATATTGTTCCAGCTCATCCCCGGGCTCCAGCGCTGGTCCGGGAACAGGCTGTCGTCGCCGACGACGTTGCGCACCCGCCGCGTCCTCGCCGCCACCGCATCGGCGAGCGCGGCCAGGCAATCGACCCGGCAATCGGGCGCGCTCGACAGCCGCGCATCGCCATGGCCCGACAGGATCACGTCCGGAACCGGCCCAACCTCCGTGTCGAGCCGCACCGAGGCGCCGCCGGCCGCGTCGGGCTGGTCCAGCCCGGGCAGGTTGGCGAAGGCGGCGGCCGTGGTCAGCATCTTGGTGTTGGAGGCCGGGATGAAGCGGCCGTCGGGATTGATCGCGACCAGCTCGCTTCCGTCCTCGGTGGCGACCACCAGGCCGAAGCGGGTGCCGAGCGGCGCGGCGGCCAGGACGGCCTCGACCCTTTGCTGCAAGGCGCGGTCTTCGGCCTGGGCCGGCGGAGCGAGGGCGAGGGCGAGGGCGAGGCCAAGCAGGGCGCCGCGGGCGGAGAGGAATGGGACGGGCATGCAACGGACCCTGGAGCGTGATTGAATGTGTTTATCCGCTCATCCTGAGTAGGGACTGAGCCTGGCGAAGGCCCGTATCGAAGGACCGCTCGGATCTGGTGCGTCCTTCGATACGCCGGTTCGACAAGCTCACCGGCTACTCAGGATGAGCGGGCTGGAGTGATACGATCCAACCACATCGTGCTCTAAGGCCCATCGCGGCGGGCACAATAGGCGGGCGCGCATTCAGAGCGTTCGCGCCGCCATAACGCGAAGGCATTTTGCAGGGCGGGCGCTTGCCTAGACCGGCCAGCCGCTTCAATCCGTGACCATGAATCTACGCACGATCTTCCGCCTGTGGCCGGTGCTGCTCGGCCTGGCGCTGGCGGCGCCGGCCGCCGCCGCGCCGTCCGATCCGCTCGACGCCGCCCTCGCCCTTCCGCAGGCCAGCGGCCTGACCGGCGCCCGCGACGTGCCGCTGTTCGCCTGGATCCAATATGAGGCCGGTGCGCGCAACATCTGGGTGGCGGCGCCCGGCCGGCCGGCGCGGCCGCTCACCAACGACAATCGGGACGACGGGCAGGAGCTTTCCGATCTCGCGCTCAGCAATGACGGCGCCAGCCTCGCCTTCGTCCGCGGCGGCGACGAGGAATTCCCGGACCAGGAGCGGCGGCCGAACACCGGCACCCTGCCGTTCACGCCGTCCCAGCAGGTCTATCTGCTCGCCATGGACGGGAGCGCGCCGCTGGCGATCGGCCAGGGCCATGCGCCTGCTTTCTCGCCCGACGGCCGGCGCCTCGCCTTCACCCGCCGCGGCGAGATCTGGCTCTGGACCCGCGGCGGCGAGGCACGGCGCATTGCCCTGGTCGAGGGCAGCATCGAGCGGCTGACCTGGTCGCCGGACGGCACGAAATTGCTCTTCTCCGAGGATCGCGACGATCACAGCCTGGTCGCACTGCTCGACGCGGACGGCGGACAGCTTCGCTATCTCGATCCGGGCCTCGGCCAGTCGCTCGAGCCGATCTTCTCGCCGGACGGCCGCCAGGTCGCCTTCATCCGCACGATCTCGCCGCCGCCTGATGCGGCCGCCGACAGCGGGCCTTATTGGTCGATCCGGATCGTCGACCTCGCGACCGGAAGCGCCCGCACGCTCTGGTCCGCGCCGGCGGGGCCCGGCGGCCGTTATTACGGGACCCGGAGCCGCAACCTCTTCTGGAGCCGCAGCGGCCTGATCCTCTTCCCCTGGGAGCGCGGCGGCTGGCTGCACGTCTACGCGCTCGACGCGGCGCGCGGCGGGATCCCGCGCGCGCTCACCGGCGGCGACTTCGAGGTCGAGAGCTTCCTGCTCGACCGCGCCGGCGACGCCCTCGTCTACGCCACCAACACCGACGACCACCCCTCGATCTGGCGCCGCCCGCTACAAGGCGGGGCGCCGGCGCGGCTCGGCGGCAATGGCGACATGCTGTTCTTCCCGACGATCGCCGGGGATGCGCTTGCGGCGCTCGCAACCGGAGTTTCGAGCCCGGCCCATCCGATGCTGATCGACCGGCGCGGCGAGACGCCGCTCGCCCCGGTCCCGGCCGCGGCCGGCTTCGTCGCGCCGGAGCCGGTGCTGCTCCGCGCCGCCGACGGGGTCCAGCTGCACGGCCAGCTCTTTCCTGCGCGTGGGGCGGGCCGGCATCCTGCCCTGGTCTATGTCCATGGCGGGCCGCGCCGGCAGATGCTGCCCGGCTTTCACACCTCCGCTTATTATTCCAAGGATTATGTGATGAAACAGCGCCTGGCGGCGCTCGGCTATGACGTGCTGTCGGTGAACTATCGGAGCGGCACCGGTTACGGGCTCGCCTTCCGCGACGCGCCGGAGACTGGCCGCGAGGGAGCGTCGGAATATCGTGATGTGCTCGCCGCCGGCCGCTGGCTCGCCGCACGGAGCGACGTCGATCCGGCCCGGATCGGCATCTGGGGCGGCAGCTGGGGCGGCTATCTCACCGCGCTCGCGCTGGCGCGCGACAGCGGCCTGTTCGCCGCCGGCGTCGACCTGCACGGCGTGCACAGCCTGTTGCGGCCGGCGGCCAATTCGCTCTCGCCGGCGGCGCAGGAACATGCGCGGCAGGTCCAGTGGGAGTCCTCGCCGATGGGCGCGATCGAGCGCTGGCGCTCGCCGGTGCTGCTGATCCACGGCGACGACGACCATAATGTGGATTTCGCCCAGTCGGTGATGCTCGCCCGCGAGCTCGCGGCGCGGCGCATCCCCTATCGCGAGCTGGTCTTCGCGAACGAGCGCCACAGCTTCTTCCGCCACGAGAGCTGGCTGCGGGCCTTTCATGCCGCGGAGGCGTTCTTCGACGAGACTTTGATGCGCAGGCAGGCTTTGCCGACACCATGAAATCGTCACTCCGGACTTGATCCGGAGTCCATCTTCCTTTCCGGCGGCAGTCAAGGGAAGCAGGTGGATGCCGGGTCAAGCCCGGCATGACGAAGCAGAGGGCGAGCGACCGCGCCTACGTCCCCCTAGATGTAATGCGGCTCCCCGCGCTCGCGCAGGTCATCGTAATGGACCAGCGCCGGCTCGGGCCCGAGCGGCACCGGCTTACCGCCCTGGAAGGCCCATTCGCCGCGGTCGCAATCCTCGGCGCGGACATAGCCGTTGATGTAGAAGCGGCGGCGATGATCCGCGCGATTGGTCCCGGAGCCGTGGACCAGATAGGGGTTCCAAAGAGCGAGATCGCCGGGCGCGAGATCGAGCTGGATCGCGTCCGCCGCCGACAGCCCGACCCGGGCCAGCGCCGCGTCCCGCATCTGGTTGCCGAGCACCTCGCTGTCGGTGTCGAGTTCGAGATCGCCGAAGACGTGGCTGCGCGGCACGAACGACATGCCGCCGGATTCCGGCCCGTGCGGGTCGATGGCGAGGCCGGTCTGGACGTAGGAGGTGCCGAGGTTGCGGTAGCAGGCGGCGGGCTGGCGGAAGCGCGAATCCTGGTGCCAGGCGAAATCGCCGGCGGCGCCGGGCTCCTTCCAGTGGATCTGGTTGATGATCTGCTTGACGTCGGGCCCGATCAGCGGCGCGAGCAGGGCGGCGAAGCGCGGATCGAGCCGGACCGCATCGAGCGCGGGCCGATGATAAGCCGGCCATTGCACCATCTGCACGACCGGCCCCTCGGCCCGCTGCGCGATCTTGTAGAAGAGGTTGCCGTGCCGGAAGGCGCGGCCGTGCGCCATGCCCTCGGCGTGGACGAGATCGATCTCGGCGCCGATCGCGGCGACCTCTTCGGGCGTGAAGAAGCCGCGCACGATCGCATAGCCGTCGCGGCGCCAGGCGGCGGGATCGACGAGCGGGGAGCCGGGCTCAGTCATCGTTCGGCGACCTGAAGACATCGTCGTCCAGCTCTCCTTCCCAGCGCGCGACGATCGTGGCCACCGTCAGGTTCGCGCTCGCGCTCGGCACGGTGCGGGTCATGTCGAGCAGGCGGTCGAAGGGCAGCACGAAGCCGACCACCAAAGCGGTCTGCTCGGGCGCGACGCCGACCGACGACAGCACCGCCGCCAGCATGAACAAGGAGGCGGAGGGAACCGGCGCGGTGCCGAACGCCGCGAGCGAGCCGGTCAGCAGCACCAGGAAGTAGGCGGAGGGCGACGGCGCCACGCCGAGCGCCTGCAGGCTGAACAGGCTGAGCAGACCGACATACATCGCGGTGCCGTCCTTGCCGATGCTGGCGCCGAGCGGCAGCACCGTCGAGTAGATCGGCCGGCCGAGGCCGAGATTGCGCTCCGCCACCCGCATCGCGACCGGCAGGGTCGCCGAGCTGGAGGCGGTCGAGAAGGCGACGGCAAGCGCGTCGACGATGCCGCGGAAGAAGGCGGGCAACGGCACCCACGCGACGAAGCGGAGCAGCAGGCTGTGCACCAGCAGGATCTGGACCGCCGAGCCGAGCAAGACGGCAAGCGCCAGCCAGCCGACATTGACGAACACCGCCATGCCGTTGGCGGCGATCGCATTGGCGATCAGGGCGAAGACGCCGAACGGGGTCGCCTCCATCACGATCCCGACGATCCGGAGCAAAACCGCGGTGGCCGACTGGAGCAGTCCCGCGAACGGCCGCCCCGCTTCGCCGGCCACCAACGTCCCGACGCCGAGCAGGATGGCGACGAAGATGATCGCCAGCATGTCGCCCTTGGCCAGCGCCTCGAAGATGTTGACCGGGACGATGCCGACCAGCTGGTCGTAGGGCGTCGGCGGCGCGCCGACCGGATGCGGCGCCGCGCTGCCGAGCGGGGCGCCCAGGCCGGGGCGGAGCAGGCTCGCCACCGCCATCCCGACCGAGACCGCGATCGCGGTGGTGAAGGCGAACAAGAAGATGGTGCGCCCGCCGATCCCGCCGATCCGCTTCGGATCCCCGAGGCTGGTGATCCCCGCCGCGATCGTCACCAGCACGATCGGCACGACCAGCATGCGGATCGCGCGGACGAACAGGTCGCCGATGAACTCGAGATAGGGCGCCGCCTGCGGCCAGAACGCGCCGAGCAGCAGGCCAAGCAGCAGCGCACCGAGCACCCTCTTCCAAAGGGCGATGGTGAACCAGGCTCGGAGCATGGCGCCCATCGTTATTGCGAGCCTTCAGGCCCTCCCCCAAGCCGGGGGAAGGCTGGAACGTATCGACACCTGAGGCCTAAAGCCCTCTCCCCGGCGGGGAGAGGGTTGGGTGAGGGGGTTCTGAGTCCGAGATCAAAGCTCCGACGCCGAACCCCCTCACCCCAGCCCTCTCCCCCTTGGGGAGAGGGAGTGCTCAGCACCCGGGAAATATCGCTCCGGCCAAGTGGGAGATACGACGAACCAGCGCCAATGAGCCTGGGGCGGAGCCCACCGAATGACCGAACGCCCCGCATCACGGGCACGACCCCGCCGGCGCCACATGCGCGATCGAGCGCCCGGCGGCCGCCCCGGTCAGCGCGCCGTTCAGCACCGCCGGCACGCCGTTGACGAGCACCGTCCGCACCCCGGCCGCAAGCAGGGTCGGCTCCTCATAGGTCGCCCGCGCGGCATAGGTGCGCGGATCGAACACCACCACGTCGGCGAAGGCGCCGGCCCGGAGATGGCCGCGGCCGTCGAGGTGGAAGGTGTCCGCCGCGAGCGCGCTGCTGCGCTCGATGAACTGGCGCAGCGTCAGCACGTGCAGCCGGCGCACATATTCGGCATATTTGCGCGCGAAGCTGCCGAACACGCGCGGGTGCCCTTCGGAGGCGTCGGAGCCGGTCATCACCCAGGACCGCGCCATGAAGGCGGCGATATCGTCCTCGCGCTGGTTGAACGACACCACCGACGGATCGCCGACCCGGATGATCGCGATCGCCGCCGCGATCGGCTCCACGCCGAGCGCGCGCGCCGCTTCGGAAAGGCGCCGGCCGCGATATTGTCCCTCGGTGATCAGCAGCGAGTCCGGCCCGCCCCGGCGGCGCATGTTCTCCGCCATGTCCGCATGCAGCCGCGCCGCCAGCGCCGGATCGTCGAAGCGCCTCAGCAGGGCCGGCCGCCCGCCGTCCTGCGCCCAGCGCGGCACCAGCGACGCCACCATGCTCGTGCCCGAGGCCGACCAGGGATATTGATCGGCGGTGACGTCCTGGCCGGCGCGCCGCGCGGCCTCGACATGGGCGATGATCACTGGCGCCTGGCCCTGCACGTCGACGCCGAGCGCCTTGATATGGGAGATGTGGACCGGGAGGCGGGCCTCGCGGCCGATCCGGATCGCCTCGTCCACCGCCGCGACCAGGCCGATCGAATAAGAGGATTCGTCCCGCAAATGGCTGTCGTAATTGCCGCCGCGGCTTGCAGCTTCGCGCGACAGGGCGATCACCTCCTCGATCGTGGCGAAGCTCTGCGGCGCGTAGAACAGGCCGGTCGAAAGGCCGAACGCGCCATGGCACATCGCGGTCGCGACCAGCTGCCGCATCCGCGCGAGCTCGGCCGGCGTCGGCGCGCGGTCCGCCTGGCCGATCACCGCCTCGCGCACCGCGCCGAAGCCGACATAAGCGGCATAATTGATCCCGACCGGCCGCCGGCGCGCGCTGCCGAGCACCGAGTCCAGGTCCGGATCGCCGCCGCCGTCATTGCCGATGAAGGCGGTGGTGACGCCCTGCATCAGGAAAGCGGGGATCAGCCGCGTCTGCGCATCCCCGCTCTGCAGCTGGCCGCCGACATGGGTGTGCGGATCGATGAAGCCGGGCGCGACGATCATCCCCCGGGCGTCGATCACCCGCGCCGCCCTGTAGGGAAGGTGCCGGCCGACGGCGCGGATGCGGTCGCCGGAGATTGCGACGTCGCCGACGAAGGGCGCGTCCGCGCCGGTGTAGATTGTGCCGCCGCGGATGATCAGGTCGACCCGTTCCGGCGGCGCGGCGCCAAGGACGAACGCCGCGGCCAAGAGCATCAGGATGCGTTTCATCTCTGCCACCTTCCCCAGAAACCGGCCGCCGGCGGGTGGATGAAGCCATGCCTGGTCTCGACGCCGCCAGGCCGATCGTCCCGGAGCCAGACCGGCCCGTCAAGGTCGACGAAGTCCGAGAGCATCGCCAAATGCAGCGCGGGCGCGATCGACAGCGACGAGCTCACCATGCAGCCGGTCATCAGGCCGAGCCCGCGCGCCCGCGCCGCCTTGGCGAGCTCCAGCGCGGCGGTGAGCCCGCCGGCCTTGTCGAGCTTCACGTTCACCGCCTGGTAGCGGCGCGCGACCATGTCCAGGTCGGCGGCGACGTGGACCGATTCGTCGGCGCAGATCGGCACGGTCGAGCTGAACTCCTCGAGCCATTGATCGGTCCCGGCCGGCACCGGCTGCTCGAGCAGCCCGACCAGTGCCTCGACGAGCACCGGCTGCATCGCCTCGAGCAGCGCCCGGTCCCAGCTTTCATTGGGATCGACGATCAGATCGGCCTTGGGCGCCGCGGCCCGGACCCAGCGGATCTGCGAGGCCGGGTCGTTCCGGTCCACCTTCACCTTGAGCACCGGCGCATCGGCGAACGCGGCCGCGGCGCGCGCCATCTCCTCCGGCGCGTCGATCACCACCGTCATCGCGCTCGGCACGTCGTGCAGCGCCGGGCCGCCGATCAGGTCGGCGACGTCGCGGCCGGCGCGCCTGGCCTCCAAATCCCACAAGGCGCAGTCCACCGCGTTGCGGGCCGCCCCCGCCGGCAGCGCGTCGAGCAGCTCGGCCCGGCCGCCGCCTTGCTCGATCAGCGGGCGCACCTGCGCGATCGCCGCGAGCGTGCCCTCGATCGTCTCGCCGTAGCGCGGATAGGGAATGCCTTCGCCGCGGCCGACCGCATCGCCGTCGGCGATCGTCACGGTCACCACGTCCGCGACGGTCTTGGTGCCGCGGGCGATACGGAACGGGCGGTTCAGCGGGAAGCTGTCGTGCTGCGCCTGGAGGGTGATGGACATAAAGCTTCTACAATTGGCTCGACGCCGAAGGCGACAGGGTCGGTGCAGGGCAGGCCGAGCGAGTCCGCGGTCGCCGCGCAGAGGCGGCGGCCCTCGTCCGGAGCCAGGTTCGAGGTGTTGAGGCAGATGCCGACCGCCTGCACGTCGGGGCTGGTCAGCCGGGCCGCGGCGAGATTGGCCTCGAGGCATTCGGCGAGATCGGGGAGCGCACGGCCGGGGATGCCGCGCATATGCGCCCGGCCGGGCTCGTCGCAGAGCACGAGCGCGCTCGGCTGGGCGCCGTGCAGCAGCCCGAGCGAGACGCCGGCGAAGGAAGGGTGGAAGAGCGAGCCCTGGCCTTCGATCACGTCCCAGCCGCCGTCGCTTCGCGCCGGACTCAGCTGCTCGATCGCGCCGGAGATGAAATCGGCGACGACGGCATCGACCGCCACCCCTTCGCCGGCGATCATCACCCCGGTCTGCCCGGTCGCCCTGAAATCGGCGGCGACGCCGCGCTCCCGAAGGCCGCGGACCAGCGCGAGCGAGCTCACCATCTTGCCGACCGAGCAATCGGTGCCGATCGTGAGCAGCCGGTTGCCCGCGCGCTCATAGCCCTTGCCGACCGCGAGGCCGGGCGGCGGATCGCGGACGTCGAACAATTTGAGGCCCCGCGCCTCGGCGAGCGCGACCAGGCGCGGCTCGTCGCGCAGCCTTTGGTGCAGCCCGGAGGCGACATTCAGCCCCGCCTCCAGCGCGGTCGCGGTATCGGCGACGAGCTCGGCGCCGAGCTTACCGCCAGCCCCGGCGATGCCGAGGATCAGGGTCCGCGCGCCGGCGGCGACCGCTTCGGCCATGCTCATCCGCTTCAGGCCGAGGGTCAGCGGGCAGTCGTCGTGCCGGAACTCGCCGACGCAATCCTCGGGCCGGAACATCGCGACGCCGCGCGACGTCTTGATCGCGAGCGGGTCGGCGCTGTGGCCCAGATAGAGGAGGAAAGGCGCGGGCATCATCGCCGGCCAAGGCTAGCCGGTGCCTGCCGCCCCCGCGCATATCCATGCGGCGGCGCGCCATAGCCCGACGCTATGACTGTTTTCGGTTAGGATGAACCGCGACCTAAATCCCTCTCCCCAGGGGGGAGAGGGTAGGGTGAGGGGGTTCTGAGTCAGAGAGTAGGCGAAGAACGCCGAGCCCCCTCACCCCCAGCCCCTCTCCCCGCCGGGGAGAGGGGGTAACCTAGGCAACGTCCAACACCTGCTTGAACGTCTTCAAAAACTCCGCCGCCAGCGCCCCGAGCGGCCGGTTGATCAGGAACATCGCGTGGATGTCGAAGGTGATCCGCGGCTTCAGCGGCCGCATGGCGAGGCCGGGCGCGAGGCAGGCCTGGGCGGTGAAATTGTCGATCACCGTCATCCCGACCCCCTGCCGGACGAGGGCGCCGGCAATGTAGAAGGTGCGGGCCGAGACCACCTCGTCCAGCTCCAGGTTCAGCCGCCGCAGCTCCTCGGTGAAGATCTGCCCGGTCGGGCCGCTCGCGGCGAGGCTGATGAAGCGCTGCCCCTTCAGCCGATTGAGCTCGATGCAGGGCGGCGCATCGGGCATGTCCTGCTCGCGATAGAGCACCACCAGCTCGCCCTCGCCGACCCAACGCTGGGTGATCGGCGCGGCCGGCGGCACCTGGTAGGCGATGGCGATGTCGGTCTCGCGCTCGTGCAATTTGCGCAGCAGATCGTCGTGATGGACGGTCTGCAGATCGAACTTCACATTCTCGTGGGTGCGCAGGAAGCGGGCGACCGCGGTCGGGATCGCGTCGAGCGCGAGCGAGGGCAGCGCCGAGATCCGCAAGGTCCCGCCGGCGCCGCGCCGCAGATTCCGCCCCGCCTCGCGCAGCGCATGCACCCGGTCCTGGATCTCCCGCACCTCCTGGAACAGCGAATGCGCGTCCTCGGTCGGCACCAGCCCGCCATTGGTGCGCTGGAAGAGCTGGAAGCCGAGCAGGCTCTCCGCATGGCGCAGCATCTTCGAGACCGACGGCTGCGACACGTTCAGCGCGCGCGCGGCCGCGCTGACCGAGCCGTTGACGTAGACCGCGTGGAAAATCTCGATGTGGCGCAGGTTCATGCCGGGGATGTGTAAGCTCTGGGCACAGTTTCACAACCGCTTGTCGCCAAGCTCCGCCTCGTGCCATTCCGACGAACGCGCCGACATTTTCCTTCGGGAGAGGACGAAAACATGATGCGCCGCCTGCTTGCCTTCCTGTGCGCCGCGTGGCTGGCGACGAGTCCGGCGCTGGCCGACGAGCGCGCCTTCGAGGCGGCGCTGCGGGAGTTCCGCCAGTTTCACCGCGTCGAGATGCAGCGCGCGGGCATCGTCGGCAGCGCCTTCTACTTCGTGCGTGACGGGCGCACCGTGGCCGCCGACCATCTCGGCGAGCAGG
>JAFAZM010000242.1 GCA_019239785.1 Sphingomonadaceae bacterium | reverse complement strand
GAAGCGCGTTCCGAGGGGCCTGCCTCGCCAGCCGGGAGCCACGAAGAACCACGCCATGAGGCGGAGGAGGACATCCTCCGTCAGGTCACCGGCACCGTCAAATGGTTCGATGCCACGCGTGGCTTCGGCTTCATCGTCAGCGACGAGGCGGACGGCGACATCCTCGTCCATTTCAGCGTGCTCAAGGAGCATGACCGCCGCAGCCTGCCCGAAGGCGCGGTGATCGAATGCCTGGTCGTCGAGCAGGAAAGGGGGCTGCAGGCGCGCAGGGTGCTCAGCATCGACCTGAGCTCGGCGGTGGTGCCCGAGCTCGGCCGCGGCACCAGCGGCCCCGCCGACCGCATCGATCCCTCCAGCCTGCTCGACGAGGCCGGGCCGTTCGAGCCAGTGGTCGTCAAATGGTTCAACCGCCTTCGCGGCTACGGCTTCCTGGTCCGCGACGGCGACGACAGCCAGGACATCTTCGTCCATATGGAGACGGTCCGCCGCGGCGGCCTCACCGATCTGATGCCCGACCAGCCGCTGCGCGCCCGCATCGCCAGCGGCCGCAAGGGGCCACTGGCGGTCGAGGTGGAGCCGGCCTGACCTTCTCAATCCCTTCTCCCGTTTGGGGGAGAAGGAGGGGCCCGCCGCGAAGCGGAGGGAGGATGAGGGCCTTCTTTTCCGGACACCCCGTATGCCCTCACCTTCCCATCGCCGCTTTCGCGGCGACGGGCCCCTTCCTCTCCCCTGCAGGGAGAGGAGTTTAGGTGCGCCACAAGGCTTGCGCGGCCCTTCCCATCGGGGCTAGGCGCGGATCATGGGCCTGTTCAAGAATCTCTTCACCTGGTGGGAGGGCGCGTCGCTGACGACCCGGCTGGCCGCCTGGAGCAAGGGCACGAGGGTCGGCGAGGATATGTTCGGCAACGTCTATCTCGAGGCGGGGGGCGGCCGGCGCTGGGTGATCTATGCCGGCCCGAACGACATCAGCCGGGTCCCGCCCGATTGGTATGCCTGGCTGACCCGGCAGATCGACGACGTGCCCGACCGGGCGCTGCCGCCGCCGCCCAAGTTCCTGAAGCCACCGGTGCCGAACCTGACCGGCACGCCGGAAGCCTATCGCCCCTCCGGCGCGCTCGAGCGCGGCGGCCGCCGCCAGGCGGCGAGCGGCGACTATCAGCCGTGGCTGCCCGACTGAGCATGGCTCGGCGCCGCGCGATCCCGATCCTGGCGGCGTCGCTCGCCTTTGTCGCCTGCTCGCCCCAGGGCGCGGTGCAGCAGAACGAGCAGAATGCGGAGGAAATCCCGACCGTCGACATCCCGCAGACGGTGACCCAGGAGCCGGCCGGCACGACGCCGATGCCGCAGCGGCTCGCGGTGCTGCGCCTGCTCAACAAGCGCAACGGCCAGATGCGCGAGTTCTCGCTGCACCCCGGCCAGGGCGTGCGCCTCGGCGACGTCATCATCCGGCTGCGCGCCTGCGAGACGACCGCGCCCTGGGAGGTGCAGCAGCTCACCGGCGCCTTCGTCCAGGTCGACGTGCGCGATCCCGGCACCAGCACGTTCCGGCGGATCTTCTCGGGCTGGCTCTACAAGGAATCGCCGGGCCTCAATGTCGTCGAGCACCCCGTCTACGACGTCTGGCCGATGAGCTGCGCGATGACCCATCCCGGCGGCGGCACGCCCGCGCCGGCGCCGTCGCGGCCGGCGAGCAACCGGTCCAGCGCCTCGAACTCGACCGGTCCGGCGGGGGCGGCGCCCGCTCCGGCGCCCGCGGCGCCGCCGCCAAGCGCCGAATCCAACAGCACCAGATAATCCTTCTGGTCGATCTCGACGGCGCCCATCGACATGAGGTGCGGAGTCATGAACTGGCAGTCGAGCAGGCGGAAGCCGCCGACGATCAGCCGTGCCACCAGCCACGCCAAGGCGACCTTCGAGGCGTCGGGCCGCAGCGAGACCATCGACTCGCCGAAGAAGGCGGCGCCGAGGCGAACCCCGTAGAGGCCGCCGGCCAGCTCGCCGTCCTGCCAGACCTCGATCGAATGGGCGCGGCCGGCCTCGTGCAGGCGGATGTAGCTCGCCTCGATCTCGCCGTTGATCCAGGTCTCCTCCCGGTCGGCGCAGAGCCGCACGATGCGGGCGAAGGCGCGGTCGCGCGTCACCTCGAACCGGTCGGATTTCAGGATCTTGCGCAGCGATCTTGAGATATGGAAGCGATCGAGCGGCAGGATCGCGCGACGCTTCGGCTCGACCCAATAGAGATCGTCGGCGTCGCGGCTGTCCGACATCGGGAACACGCCGATCGAATAGGCTCGCAGCAGCAGATCCGGGTCGAGCGTCTTCATTGGGAGGACATCCGCCTCGCGGCTCGCCTCGTCAACCGCGTTTGAGACGTTGCGCCAGCTTCTTTTCCACACCGGCCCACAAGGCGAACAAGGCCTGCGCCGCGGCCGAGCCGGCGGGCAGGCGGGCGACGCCGCCGGTGGCGGCGCTCATCGCTTCGAACGCGCTCGCCATCGGGATCACCGGCCAGTCGGGATTGGCCTCGAGCGCGGCGCGATGCAGCGATCGGCGCCGGTCGACCATATTGTAGACCGGCAGCACCGGTCCGCGCCGGCCGCCGTTGCGGTCGAGGTGGGCGACGATCTCGGCAAGCGCGCGCTGCGAGAGCGGCGAGGGGATGACCGGCACGATGATCAGATCGGCGGCGCGCAGCACCTGCTCGCTGGTCTCGGTGGGGCCGGGCGGGGCGTCGAGAAAGACCCGATCGTAGGCGCGGCCGACATCGTCGATCAGCTTCAGCAGCCTCTTCTTCTTGCCGAGGCCGAACAGGAAGCGGTCGAGGGCGCGCAGCGAGGCGTCGGCGGGCAGGAGGTCGAGCCGCTCGACGTCGGTGTGACGGACCAGCTTCGCCGGGTCGAGATCCTTGGCGAACACCGCCTGCGCCTCGTGTCGCCCGGCTGGGCCGGCGCCGAGCAGGAAGCTCGCCGCGGCCTGCGGATCGACGTCCCAGAGGAGGGTCCGCCGCGCCGACCGCGTCGCCGCCGCCCAGGCGAGGCTCACCGCCAGCGTCGTCTTACCGACGCCGCCCTTCAGGCTGTAGACCGCGATCGACTGCATGGGCCTCCCCTTGCCGGCGAGCGGGCAGCCTACAGGATTTCGCGCACCTTGTCCTGCGGCCGGCAGAGGCGAACGCCGTTGCCGGTCTCGACCAGGGGCCGCTCGATGAGGATCGGATGCTCGGCCATCGCGGCAAGGATCGCATCGTCGCTCGCGCCCTCCAGCAGGCCGAGCTCCCCGGCCAGCTTCTCTTTCGTGCGCAGCCCCTCGCGCGGGCTGATCCCGGCGCGGCCGTAAAGCCGCCTCAGCTCCGCCGCGCCCGGCGGCGTCTTCAGATATTCGATCACCTCCACATCCACGCTCTCTTCGCGCAATATTTCCAAGGTCTTGCGGGAGGTTCCGCACATTGGGTTGTGATAGATAGTCGCCTTCATCGTCCGCTTTCATGGTTGCTGTGCTGATCGAGCCAGCCGCCGTCGGCGAGCCAGTCGGCGAGGCGGTCGGGCCAGTGGATGATCGCCAGCCGGTTCGATTCGTCAAGGTTGAAGGCATGTCCGGCCTCGGCGAACATGTGCAGCTCCGCGGGAACGCCCGCCGCGCGCAGTTGCTCGTAGAGCTGCACCGTCGGCGTCGCGCAGCATTCGTCGCGCGAGCCGGCGGCAAGGAAGGCCGGCGGCGCGCCTGCGACCGCGCGCGCCGGCAGGCCGAGCGGGCCCGGGAAGATCAGGATCTGGAAATCGGGCCTGGCGCTCTCGCGATCGTCCGGACGGGGCGGACCGGGCTCGGGATTGTCGGCGATCAGGGTGACGAGCTCGCCGCCGGCCGAAAAGCCCATCACGCCGATCCGGTGCGGATCGATCCCGTATTGCGCGGCATTGGCGCGGACCAGGCGGACGGCCTGGCGTGCGTCGCCGGCGGCGGTGCCTTCGATCGTGTAGGTCGAGCCCGGCTCCCGGGCGAGCCGGTATTTGAGCGCGAAAACGGTAATCCCCATCCGGTTCAGGGTCCGGGCGAAGTTGAGCGCCTCGGTCGTCCAGACCAGCTGGCGATGGGCGCCGCCCGGGAAGATGATGATCGCGGCGCCATTGGCATGGTGCGGATCGGGCGCGAACCAGGTGAGGCTCGGATTGTGGACGTTGGCGATCCAATAATCCTGCGCTGTCTCCGGCTCGTTCCGCCGCGCCTCCGATCCGGGCGCGCCGTTCGGGTAGAGCGGGATTACCGTCCCGTGCAGTGGCTGATACTGGGCCGCGGCAGGGGTCGCGGCGAGCAGGGCGAAAGCGAGAGCGAGGCGGCGGAGGATCATCGTCCATGTCTCCTGCGGGCAAGGCGCGTGTTAGCGCTATCATGCGGGAGCAGAATTGGCACGGCAAAAGGGTCTGAGACGGCGCGGGCGCACCCTCTCCCGCGAGCGAGGCCTATGCAAAAGTCTTCGTCTGTGATTCTCTGTTTTGAGGATCGTGGGAGCTGAGGCGATGGCGGTGAAGAGGGTTGGCGAGCGTGGTTTTGCCGACGATCTTCTGGGTGCGCGTTTGGGTTCGAACGCGGTGCTCGAGCGGATCGCGGGCTTGATCGACTGGGGGTCGA
>JAFAZM010000089.1 GCA_019239785.1 Sphingomonadaceae bacterium | reverse complement strand
CGCGCATGGTTGGAGTAGATCAGCTCACGCGAGACTGGCGGCGTCTCGGAGAGGATGCCGAGCCAGCCGAACGGATAGACGCGCTCGAAGCTGCGCCCGGCAGCAGCCGGAATCGCCCTGCGCGAAGGGCCGTGCGCGCCGTCGCAGCCGACGACGAAGCGCGCCTCGAGCTTTCGCTCGACGCCCGCATGACGGAAGGTGAGGAACGGCGCATCGCTCTCGAGATCGCGCGGGGTCACGTCCGCGGCCTCATAGACGATCTCGAGCCCCCGCTCCGCCGCCGCCTCCATCAGGTCGCGCGTGAGCTCGGTCTGGCCGTAGACCAGCACCTGCCGGCCGGTGAGGCCGGCGACGTCGATGCGGATCAGGCGCTCGCCGTCGGCGAGGCAGAAGCCGTCATGCGGCAGCCCCTCGCGCCGCATCCGTTCGGCAAGGCCGAGCCGCTCAATCAGCCCGGTCGTGACCTGCTCCAGCACGCCGGCGCGGATCCGCGACAGGACGTACGCCGCCGACTGGCGCTCGACGATGACGACGCCGATCCCGGCCTGGCGCAGCAGATGGCCGAGCAGCAGCCCGGCAGGCCCGGCGCCGACGATGGCGACGTCGGTCTTCATCGCCTCATCTTTGTCCCGCCGCCTCGATCATGGCGCCAACTTTATGCGCCGGCCGGGCTCAGGCCAATCGGAACGGCGGCGCGGCCATTACATTGGGCGATCCGACGCCCTCCCCCCAGCGGGGGAAGGGAACGCAGCGACGGTCGAACGTCGAACAGCCTGAAGTCCCGCGCCTAGCTCTTCCCGTAGCCGTTCAGCGGCAGGATGCTGCGCACCAGAGCCGCGATCTCGGTCTGCCGGCGGCAGCCGAGCTTCCGGCTCAGCGTCTTCAGCTGGACCCGCACGGTCTGCTCGCTCACCCCGCGATCGCCGGCGATCTCGCGAGGAGTCCGGCCGTTGGCGATGCCGATCGCGACCTCCTGCTCGGCGCGGGTGAGGCCGAACAGCATCTGCAGCCGCTGGCCGAGGCTCCCGTCCTGGATCGGCAATTCGTGCAGGAAGATGAGGACGTGCGGCGGCACTTCGGGGCCGGACAGGGTGCCGACGGAAAGGAGCCGGGGCCGATCCCCCTCCCCGCGGACCAGCAGGCAGGTCGCGCGCGGCGCCTGCGGGTCGGCCGCCGCCGCGAGCGCTGCGTTGATCGACTCGGCCTGCGCGCCGACCACCTCCAGCCGGCCCGCCGCCTTGCGGAACAGGGTCGCGTCCTTCAGCAAGGCGGCGCCGGCCTCGTTCGCGTGCACGAGCTTGCCGCGGGGGTTGGCGACGAGGATGGCGCGCGGCGCCCGGTCCAGCACCTTGCTGAGCAGGGACACGGGATCCGCCTCACCGCTGCTGCCGCCGCCCGATTCGTTCAGCTCATACCAGGTCCGCGACACCATCATCCCCCGAGACCGGGCGGGACCCGGCGCGCGCGAAGGTTAACGCTGCCTCCAGCCGTGTCAATTTTCACTCTAATCTCATGAGCTTATCTACCTCGATTGAGGTAGCCGGCCGGCCGTCAATCCTCTGCGACGATCCGGTTCTCGATATGGCCGAGCCCCTTGATCTCGACGCGCACGACGTCGCCGATCCCCAGATAGGCGGGAGGGTTCCGGGCGAGGCCGACCCCGCTCGGCGTGCCGGTGGAGAGGATGTCGCCCGGCTTCAAGGTCATCACCGTCGAGAGATAGGCGATCTGCGCGTAGATATCGTGGATCATGCCGGCGCTGTTGTCGTGCTGGCGCTGCTCGCCGTTGACGGTCAGGCGGATGTCGAGGCGCATCGGGTCCGCAACCTCATGGTCGAGCGTCAGCCAGGGGCCGATCGGACCGTGCGTGTCCCACGACTTGCCGAGCGTCATCGTGCCCGTGCGCTTCTGCCAATCCCGCACCGAGACGTCGTTGACGCAGAGATAGCCGCCGATCACCGAGCGGGCGTCCGCCGCCGGGACGCGGCGGCAGGTCCGGCCGATCACCACGCCGAGCTCGGCCTCGTAATCGAGCTCGTCGCTCTCGGCGGGCTTCACGATGCCGGCATAGGGATCGTTGATGCAGGAGACCTGCTTGTTGAACCAGAGCTGGAACCCGGTCGCGGCAAAGCCTGCGACGGCTGCCTCCCTGGCATGCTCGCCATAGTTCATGCCGATCGCAAGGAACTTTTCCGGCGCCGGCACCGGCGCGTGCAGGGTGATTTCGGCGAGCGCGATCCGCGCGGGACCATCCTCCCGGACCGCCTCATAAGCTTCGAGCGCGGCCTCTCCAGCGGCGAGGAAGGAGACGACGTCGCCCGGCAGCGACGGCGCCGCCGCTGAAAGATCGATCAGCGCATCGCCGAAGACCTTGCCAAGCCGGCGCGAACCGCCGTTCGAAAAAACCGCGAGCGGCATCCTCTTCTCCCTGCCGGCCCGGGCGCCTGCCCGGGCTGCGGCCGGGATGCCCGCGATGCGCGCCCCGCGCAATGCCGGGAAGGCCGCCCCGACAGGACGGCCTAAGTGGCGGAGCGGGAAGGTGCGGGACCACAACCGATAAGATCGCAGCCGGCGAGCCGGCCGTCCAGCAGACGGGCGAGAAACCTATGTCTTGCCACTACGCGAGTTTCGCGAGGATGCGCGAGAACGCCATACGTTCTCCCTCGGTAAGCCGCCCGAAGAAGCGCGCTTCGTGCTCGCGGATACGGCGCATCGCCTCGTCGAACAGAACAGCGCCTTCCGAGGTAAGGTGCAGCGCACAAGCGCGGCGGTCGTGCGGCGCTGCGCGGCGCTCGATGAGCTTGCGCTGCTCGAGGTCGTTGAGCAGCGGCACCAGATTGGCGCGCTGGATTCCGAGCGCATTGCCCGCCGCCGTCTGAATGATCCCCGGATTGCTGTGCACGATGGTGAGTAGCGCGAACAAGGCGGGACGCAGGCCGGTCTCAGCGAGCGCAAGGCGCAGGTCGGCGGTGACCGCGTTCATCGCGAGGCGCAGGCGATAGCCGAGGAGGTCGGAGAGAAGCCGGCTGTCGATGCTTCTCGGCCCACCATTCGAGCTCGGCGAATGACCAGCTCCGGTTGCCCGCGAGCTCAACGAAGGCGAGCCTGTTGGGCCGGCGGCGGCGTGGAGCCCCACCTGATCGGGGACGGTCCGATCCGCCACATCCGGCTCAGCTTTGGCTGGTCGTGGAACCGGCGCGGTCCTTGTCGTAGGCGCCGAGCCCGGGCTTATAGCTCTTCTCATCGATGAACTGCCGGATTCCCTCCTTCCGCCCCTGATTGTCGAAGAAGTTGGCAGCTTCCTGAGCGCGGATCAGATAGTCCATCGCATTGTCGTAGGTCATCTCGCGGACCCGCCGCACCGCATCCTTGGTCGCCTTGAGCGCGACCGGATTCTTGCCGAGCAGGACCTTCGCGACCTCGGTCACGCGATCCTTCAGCATGGCGAGCGGATGGGATTCGTTGACCAGACCCCATTCGGCGGCGGTCCTGCCGTCGACATTCTCGCCCATCATGGCGTGATACATGGCCTTGCGAAACGGCAGCAGCTCGGCGGCGACCTTCGCCGCCCCACCGCCCGGCAATATCCCCCAGTTGATCTCGCTGAGCCCGAACTGCGCCTCGTCGGCGGCGAAGGCGAGGTCGCAGGAAAAGAGCGGGCCGTAGGCGCCGCCGAAGCACCAGCCGTTGACCATTGCGATGGTCGGCTTCTGGTACCAGCGCAGCCGCTCCCACCAGCCATAAGCGTCGCGCTGGGCTCGGCGCGTGCCCACGAGCCCCTGAGCCTCGGTCTCGCGGAAATATTCCTTGAGGTCCATGCCGGCGCAGAAGGCATCACCTTCGCCGGTCAGGACGAGAACGCCGACATCGTCGCGGAATTCGAGCGCGTCGATCACTTCGCGCATGCGCCGGTTGAGCTTCGGGCTCTGCGCGTTACGCTTCTCCGGCCGATTATATTTGACCCAGGCGATCCCGTCCTCGACGGTATACGCGACGGTGTCGCTCTCGCTGCTTTCCTGCATGTCTATGTCTCCGTCGCGTCGCCGTTCGGCGCTTCCGTCAGAAGGGGAAATGGCCCGGCTCGGTCTCGATCGTGATCCAGCGAAGCTCGGTGAAGCTGTCGATCCCGGCCTTGCCGCCGAACCGGCCGTAGCCCGAGGCGCCGACGCCGCCGAACGGCATCTGCGGCTCGTCGTGGACGGTCGGGCCGTTGACATGGCAAATGCCCGAGCGGATCTGGCGCGCGACGCGCAGACCGCGGGCCGTGTCCTTCGTGAAGACTGCGGCGGAAAGGCCATATTCGCTGTCGTTGGCAAGGCGGATCGCATCCGCTTCGTCCCTGGCGCGAAGGATGCCAACGATTGGGCCGAAGCTCTCGTCGCGATAGAGGTTCATCTCCGCGGTGACCCCGTCGATGACCGTAGCGCACATCAGCACGCCCTCGGACTTCCCGCCGGCGAGCGCCTTGGCGCCCTTCGCGAGGGCGTCGTCGATGAGGGCGTTGACGTGGGAGACGGTGCGCTGGTCGACGACCGCGCCAAGGGGGGTCTTGCCCTCCCGCGGGTCGCCGCAGGCCAGGCCGCGCGCCTTGGCTGCGAACTTCTCGGCGAAGGCGTCGGCGACCGCATCGACGACGATGATCCGTTCCGTCGACATGCAGATCTGGCCCTGGTTCATGAAGGCGCCGAAGGCGGCGGCATTTACCGCCTCGTCGAGATCCGCATCCTCCAGCACGATGAGCGGGGCCTTGCCGCCAAGCTCGAGCAGGCACGGCTTCAGATGTTCGGCCGCCCGCCTGGCGATGATCCGGCCGACCTGGGTCGAGCCGGTGAAGTTGATGCGCCGGACCGCCTGATGGTCGATCAGCGCGCCGACGATCTCCGCCGCATCT
>JAFAZM010000054.1 GCA_019239785.1 Sphingomonadaceae bacterium | reverse complement strand
GTTCTGCTCCCACGATCAGGCGGGCATGTCGCCCTCGATCGTGGTCGGATACATCTCCCGCCGATAGTCGTCATAATCCTTGCTGGCGTGATGGAGGCAGACGCGATTGTCCGGGAGCACCAGCATATCGGGCTCCCGGCGCAGCCGGCAGGTGAAGGCATTCTAGGTGATGTGGGGCCACCAGGAAGGCGAGCAGTAGCCGGGCCTCGGCGTTGGTCATCCCCTCGATGCCGACCGCATAGGATTCGTCGACGTAAGCGCCTTCTCGCCCGAGGCAGGATGGGTGCGCACCAGCGGATGGCAATGGCCCTCGAAAGCTTGGCTGCGGGCCTCGTCCGAGGCGAAGGGCACGGCGCCGGCGCCCAGGCGGAGCTGGGTGGAGTTGTTGACCTCGGCCGACATGTGCACGGGCAGCGGACCCAGTATCCGTAGCATCGCCGGGCTCAGCATCCGGTAGGCGAGGACGGTGTTGGCCCAGGCGGTTTCGCCTCCGAACGGCGGCACCTCGACGCTGTACAGGGTGCTGATCATCGGCCGTTCGAGGAAGGCGGAATCGGAGTGCTAGGAGCCGCCGAAGATCGACTTGGCCCGCGTCTCGGCCTCCTTGATCACCGGCTGCACGCCGGGAAAGCCCTCGACGCCCCTTCGTGTAAGTGTCCTTGCGGAAAGGGCCGAAGCGCATGCTGAAGCGGGCGTGATCGTCATGGCTGAGCTGCTGGCTGCGCAAAAGATCATCTTGTGCCGGTAGAGCGCGTCACAAAGCTCGGCGAAGGCTTCGTCGGACAGGTCGCGGCCTGCACGCCGACGATCTCCGCCCCATCGCCGCCGCCAGCGGCCGCGCCTCGAGATGGCGATAGGCGCGCGGATGATTGTCGAAGCCGCCCGAGGGCGTGATTCGGACTTCGTCCATAGCCCCTCCGTCGCGAGCAACTCCGTTTCTACCTCCGGACCGGACGCGGTGTCGAATGGTCGCGGATGATTGCGAGCGATCACTGCACCTTCGGATCTGAGCATGCCGTGGTTGGTTGGAAATCATCGCAACGAAGTTAATTGAGCCATTGTCATCGGAGGTGGACTAGACAGTTGGCTTGTCGCTGCAATAGTCAGGTGCAGGCGTAATCTCGGGCGTAAACGGGGAGGGTATCTTGGCTACGAAGATAGCAATCATCAATATGAAGGGCGGCGTTGGCAAAAGCACCCTATGCGCGAACCTAGCTTGGCATTTCGCTGGCATGCGTAATTGGACACGCCGTGTCCTTGTCATTGATCTCGACCCGCAATTTAACGCCAGCCAGTATATTTTGGGTGTTAGCCGTTATCAGCGCGACGTGATGGCGGCCGCGGCCCCTACGGTTTGGGACATTTTCGAGCAACAGTCGCGCGCACCCGGCCTCCGTTCCGCTAATCGCAGCCTCACTGATTCTGTCCAGCGCATTATCAATTTCGCTGGGGGCGGATTTGTCGATCTGATTCCGTCGCAGCTCGAATTGAGCTTCACGCTCAAGAATCCGAGTCAGAAAGAGCATCTGCTTTCAAATTTCGTGGCGGACATCGAGAATAACTATGACTTAATCCTCGTCGATTGCGCACCCACGGAATCCGTGCTCACGACCGCGGCCTACCTGACAGCCGATAATATACTGATCCCGGTCAAGCCAGAGTTCCTGTCGACCATCGGCCTGCCCCTGATTCGCCAATCGCTTATCGATTTCGAGCGATCCTATCGAAAGACGGTTGGAGTCTCGGGCATTTGCTTCAACATGTGTTCCGACTATGCCCCGGAGGAGAATCAGTCGAAGGCTGAGGTGCGCGCTTTGTCCTCGACGTTTGGCTGGCACGTTTTTGACCAGGAAATGCCCTTCTCGCGATCCTTCCCCAAGGGGGCGCGTGAGGGCAAACCGATTTTCTGGACATCATACGCTAGGTCGAACGTGTCTGCTAAGGTGAGCACCTTCTGCAATGCCTTCGGAGGGCAAATCGGATTATGACCTCTAAAGCCGAGAAATTGGCGCGCGAACTAATTGCGCTGAGTGAACGATACAGCGATCGAGATTTTGATCGAGCAAGCGAACTGCTGATGTCGGGCGCCTTATTTTCTAGCACCATAGGAGCGGCCAGGGCCGCGCGTAGCTCGGCAACCACCGGTGCAATGAAGAAAGTCGTCAGCCAGCGGCGCCTGCCACTGCGTCCCGCCACACAGAGGCCAGACAAGTCTCGAAGCGCTTCTGACCCGCTCACGCAATTGGAACTCGACGATCTGTTCGGCGACCTCGAATGGGAAGAGAGAAACGACCTAAGCTCGTTTGCGATGCGTTTTCAAAGACGGGAGATACTGGAGAGCGGCCCATCCGCTCGCATTTTCGCGCAACAGATGGGAGTCCAATTGCCAAAGTCGATTCCTGCCCGTCCGGCGCTGTTAAAGACGCTCCTGAAGCGGCTTCTCGATGTGCCGCGAGAGGCGCGAGCGAATTTGCTTAGGGAGGCAGATCGTATCGACAACGGCGAATCGTCGTTGCAGCGCTGGAGCGATTTGATCGTTAAGTCAGGCTGAGGTGGGTTTGTGCGCTTGCAGCCATAGACCGAAAGTTTGGCGGACAGGGTGGGATTCGAACCCACGGTGGGCGTGAACCCACGGCGGTTTTCAAGACCGCTGCCTTAAACCACTCGGCCACCTGTCCCTGACGCCGTCTATAGCGGCGCCGCCGGCAATTTCACCTCAATAGCCGCGCGCGGCGCTGAGCACGCGGTTGCGCTCGTCGTCGGCGAGGTCGAGCCAGGCCAGCTGCTCGTCGAGAACGTAGTGGCCGCCGCCGCTCTTCAGCGCGAGCACCCATTGCGAGTCCGCCGGCGCGCCGGGGGGCGGCGGCACGAGCAACGGACCTTCGGGCGGCGTGAAGACGTCGACATGGGGCCGCGCGGCCCCGGGCAGGCGGCTGTGAAGGTAGAGCTTGCGCGGCTGCCGGTTCACCCTCTCGACGCAGGCGACCGCCGGGTCCGGATTGCGGGCAGCCTTGGCGAGGCCGCGGCGCGAGCCGAGGAAGAAGATGAGAAGGACGATCGCCGGGAAGAGCAGGAGGAAGACCGGCCCGAGCAGTTCCGACCAGGTCAGCGAGCGCTCCATCTCCGGCTCGAGCATGACCCGGTCCGGATCCTGCGGATCGTAGATGACGGTCGGCGTGAAGATCGGCGCGGCGCCTTCCAAATGGACGGGCGCAGTCCGAGTCCCGCCGCCTTCCTCGGGCCGCAGCCGGTAGGTGGCGTTCAGCCAGCAGTCGATCGGGGTCTGGTCGCCGCTGAGCCGGCTGCGGCGCGAGGTGCAGTCGCCCTCGGCCCCGAGCGTCTCGGCCGCGGGCACGCCGCGCGCCTTCAGATCGGCGCGAAGCATCGCGCTGTGCACCGTCTGGTAGCCCCAGTAGAGCGAGGGTAGAGCGAGCGCGAACGCCGCGACCAGCAGCAGGATCCGGTTGCGCCGCCGCCTCGGATCGGTGCGAAGCGCCAGCGGACGCCGCGGAAACACGTCGATTACGCCTGCCATGCCCCGGCCCCCTCTGCCCGCCTGCGATTGAGGTCAGCATGTCGCGAATGCCCTTATGTGGCAATTACCCGCTTGGGCTAGGCACTTGGCCGTGTCATAGGGAGGGCAAGTGCGGACGAGGTTGAAGATGCGTTGGGTTCATGGGTTGGCGGCGGCTCTGCTGGTGATGGGGCTTCCGGCCGCGCGCGTGAGCCGCGACGGCGCCGGGATCGGGGAGAGCCCCGCGGCCGCGCAAGGGGGTGGCCTCAGCGAGGCCGGCTACCAGGCCTATCTGCCCCAATTGCGCGCCGCCGCCGAACGCGCCGGCATCCGCGCCGCGACGCTCGACCGGATCTTCCCGGCCCTGGCCTTCTCCTCGCGCACGATCGAGCTCGACCGGGCGCAACCTGGCGGCGCCGCGGGCACGCCGACCAATCCGCCCTTCGCCCCCTATCTCGCCCGCCAGCTCACCCCGGCCCTCGTCGCGCGCGGCCGCGCCCGCTATGCCGCCGACCGGACCAGGCTCGATGCGATCGCCCGCCGCTACGGCGTCCCTGCCCAATATCTGATCGCGATCTGGGGCAAGGAAACCGGCTACGGCACGATCATGGGCAATTTCGACCTGCTCAACTCGCTGTCGAGCCTGGCCTATGAGGGCCGCCGCCGCGAGCTCTTCACCAACGAGTTCATCGCCACCCTTCGGATGGTCGAGCGCGGCTTTCCGCGCGAGGAGCTGAAGGGGAGCTGGGCGGGGGCGGCCGGCCATCCGCAATTCCTGCCGTCGGTCTATATCCGCCTCGCCGTGGACGGGGACGGGGACGGCCGCGCCGACATCTGGCGCAGCCATCTCGACGCGCTCGCCTCGATCGCCAATTATCTGCGCAATGCCGGCTGGCGGCCCGGCCTGACCTGGGGGACGGCGGTGCGCGTGCCGGCCGGCTTCGACCGCGCCGCGGTCGCCAATCGCCTGCGCGCGCCGCGCTGCGCCGCGGTCTTCGCCCGCCACAGCCGCTGGCTCTCCGGAGCCGAGTGGCGCCGGCTCGGCATCGCCAACAGCCTGCCCGACGGGGTGATGGCCTCGCTGATCGAGCCGGACGGGCCGGGCGCGACCGCCTATCTCACCACCAGCAATTATCGCGTGATCCTCGACTATAATTGCTCCAACTTCTACGCGCTGACGGTGGCGCTGCTCGCCGATTCGGTCGCCCGCCCCGGTTGAGGACATTTCTCAGATCATGACCCGCAAGCCATTCTATCTTCTCGCTTCCGCCGCAATCCTGGCAATGCCGGCCGGCGCTGCCGCGCCGCCCTTCGATACGCCGGCCTCGGTCGCCTACATGATCGATCTCTCCTCCGGGGCAGTGCTCTACGCCAAGGATGCGGACCGGCGGATCCCGCCCGCCTCGATGGCGAAGATGATGACGACCCACGTCGCCTTCGATCTGATCAAGCGCGGCCAGCTCGATCCGAACAAGATCTGTACCGTGCGGCCCGAGACCTGGCAGCAGTGGCACGGCACCGCGGCCGGCTCGCTGATGTTCCTCTCGCCCGGGGAGCAGGTCAGCGTCGCCAATCTGCTGCGGGGGATCGTCACCCTTTCAGGCAACGATGCCACCGAAGTGCTCGCGGAATGCATTTCGGGGACATCCGAAGCCTTCGTCGCGCTGATGAACCAGCAGTCCCAGGCGATGGGTCTCACCAATTCGCACTGGGGGAATCCGATCGGCTGGCCGGACAATGGCGTCACCTACACCACTGCGCACGACCTCGCGACATTGGCCGCGGCGACGATCCGCGACTATCCGCAGCTCTATCATGAATATTATGGCCTTCGGAACTTCACCTGGGGCCATACGATGGGCACCAACCAGGCGATCACGCAGGACAATCGCAACCCGCTGCTCGGCCGCGTGCCCGGCGCCGACGGGCTGAAGACCGGCCATACCGACGAGGCCGGCTACGGCTTCACCGGCTCGGCCGAGCAGAACGGGCGGCGGATCATCATGGTCGTCGCGGGCCTCTCCAGCTTCAACCAGCGGATCGAGGAATCGGTGCGCTTCATGCAATGGGGCTTCAACGCCTGGCAGTCGCGGCCTTTGCTCCGCCAGGGCCAGCAGATCGGCGAGGCGCAGGTCCAGCTCGGCAGCGCCTCCACGGTCGGGCTGGTCGCGCCGCAGAATATCGCCGTGACCTTCCCGGTCGGGCAGGGCAGGAACCTGCAGGCGCGGATCGTCTACAATGGGCCGGTCCATGCGCCCATCGCGCGGGGCCAGCATATCGCCGACCTGGTCGTGACCACCGCCGACCAGCCGCCCGAGACCATGCCCCTGGTCGCCGCGGAGGATGTCGGCGAAGCGGGCTTCTTCCGCCGGATCTGGATCGGCCTGAAGAGCGTCGTCGGCCTTGCCTGAGGCGGTGCGCGCCCGCTTCGTCACGCTGGAGGGCGGCGAGGGCGTCGGCAAGTCGACCCAGTTGAAGGCGCTGGCGGCGGCGCTCCGGGCACGGGGCCTCGATCTGGTCGAAACCCGCGAGCCAGGCGGCAGCCCCGGCGCCGAGGCGATCCGCAGCCTGCTGCTCCACGATCATCACTGGACGCCGGAAGCCGAGGCGCTGTTGTTCGCCGCCGCCCGCGCCGACCATGTCGCGACGACGATCCGGCCGGCGCTGGAACGCGGCGCCTGGGTGCTGTGCGACCGCTTCGTGGACAGCTCGATCGCCTATCAGGGCGGCGCCGGCGGGCTTGGCTTCGAGGCGGTCCGGGCGCTGCACGGCTTCGGAAGCCATGGCTTCCTTCCCGACCGCACCTTGCTGCTGAAGCTGCCGGAGGGCGAGGCGGAGCGCCGCGCCAGCGGCCGCGACACCGGCGGCGCGGACCTGATCGGCGGGCGGGATGCAAGCTATCACCGCAATGTGGTCGACGCCTTCGATCGACTTGCAAAGGATGAGCCGGAACGCTTCCGGGTCATCGATGCGAGCGGCGCGGCGGAGGAGGTCACGGCGCGCCTGCTTGCCGCGCTCGAGGACCTGCTGTGACCCCGCACCTCACTACGTTCGCCCGAACGGCGTCTCGGGGATAGGTGATGAGCCCGCTCTTCGGCCATGACGCGGCGATCGCCGCCTTCCGCGCCGGCCTGGACTCCGGCCGGCTCCATCATGCCTGGCTGCTCGCCGGGCCGAAGGGGGTCGGCAAGGCGAGCTTCGCCGACAAAGCCGCCTTGCGCGTGCTCGCCTCCGGCGCAGGCGCGCCGGTCGATGCGCCGGGGCTCGACGTTCCGGACGAACATCCCGCCGCGCGGCTGATCGCCGCCGGTAGCCACCCCGATCATGTCCGGCTCGAGCGGCTGGTGAAGGATAGCGGCACTGAGCTCGCCCGCTCGATCAACGTCGACCAGGTGCGCGGCCTGCAGCGGCTGTTCGCGACCACACCTTCGATGTCGCCTTGGCGCACCGTGGTGATCGACGCGATCGACGATCTCGAGACCGGCGGCGCCAATGCCCTGCTCAAGAATCTGGAGGAGCCGCCGCCGAGCACGGTTTTCCTCCTCGTCAGCCATGCGCCGGAGCGGCTGCTGCCGACGATCCGCTCGCGCTGCCGGCTGCTGCGCTTCTCCACCCTCGACGACGACGCCATGACGTCAGCCCTGCGCGGCGCCTTGTCCGATGCGGAGGAGGAGGAGGAGATCGCGGCCCTGGCCAGAGTGGGCGAGGGTGCGCCGGGACGGGCGATCGCCTGGCGCGGGCTCGAGGTCGAGGCGCTGGACCGGGAGATGGACGCGCTGGTCCGCGAGGGCGACCGGACCAACGCCCGCCGCGCCGCGCTCGCGCAGAGCCTGGCGCTCAAGTCCGCCCAGCCGCGCTACGAGGCCTTCCTGGCCCGCGCGCCCTCGCGGATCGCGGCCGAGGCACGGCGGCGGCGCGGGCCCGCGCTCGCCGAGGCACTGGCCTTGTGGGAGCGCGCCGTCGGCCTCGCCGGCAGCGCCCAGCGTCTCTCGCTCGACGCGCAGAGCACGGTGTTCGAGCTGGCCGGGATGCTTGCAGCGCTTGCGCCGGCGGCGGAGAAGGACGCGGCCTAACCCTCCCGAAGGGGAAGTGGCTTTATTGCCTCACCAGACCTTCCCGGCTACGCGCACCTGCATGGCCGAACCCTTCTACATCACCACGGCGATCTCCTATCCGAACGGGCGCCCGCATATCGGCCACGCCTATGAGGCGATCGCGACCGACGCGATCGCGCGCTTCCAGCGCCTGCGCGGCCGCGACGTCTTCTTCCTGACGGGCACCGACGAGCACGGCCTGAAGATGGCCCAGGCGGCGCGCGAGAAAGGCGTCCCTCCAGCCGAGTTCGCCGAGGAAATGTCGAGCACGTTCAAGGCAATGGATGACGCGTTGAACATTTCCTACGATCGCTTCATCCGTACCACCGAACCGGCCCATCATCAGGCCAGCCAGGCGATCTGGCGGGCGATGGCGGCGAAGGGCGACATCTATCTCGGCCGCTACGAGGGCTGGTACTCGGTCCGCGACGAAGCTTATTATGGCGAGGAGGAGCTCGTCGTCGCAGACAGCGGCGAGAAGCTGTCGCCGCAGGGCACCGAGGTCGAATGGACCGTCGAGGAGAGCTGGTTCTTCCGCCTCTCCGCCTACCAGGACCGGCTGCTCGCACATTATGCGGACAATCCCGACTTCATCCGGCCGGAATCGCGGCGCAACGAGGTGCTGCGCTTCGTCGAGGGCGGGCTCGCCGACCTCTCCATCTCGCGGACCAGCTTCGATTGGGGGGTGAAGGTCCCGGACAGTCCGAACCATGTGATGTACGTCTGGCTGGACGCGCTCACCAACTATATCACCGGCCTGGGCTATCCCGAAGATACAGAGGCTTATCGCAAGTTCTGGCCAGCGGATATCCACGTCATCGGCAAGGATGTGGTGCGCTTCCACGCCGTCTACTGGCCGGCATTCCTAATGTCGGCCGGAATCCCGCTGCCGAAGCAGGTGTTCGGCCACGGCTTCCTGCTCTCGCGCGGCGAGAAGATGTCGAAGTCGGTCGGTAATGTCGTCGACCCGCTCGACCTGATCCGCGCCTTCGGCGTCGACCAACTGCGCTATTTCCTGCTGCGCGAGGTGAATTTCGGCCAGGACGGCAGCTACAGCGCCGAGGCGATCGTCACCAAGGTCAATGCCGATCTCGCCAACAGCTTCGGCAATCTCGCCCAGCGCACGCTCTCCTTCATCGCCCGCAATTGCGACGGCGTGCTGCCGCGGGGAGGGAAGGGGGACGCCGCCGACGAGGCCCTGCTCAGCCAGGTTCGCGC
Organism: Sphingomonadaceae bacterium; assembly: GCA_019239785.1. Taxonomy (GTDB): domain Bacteria; phylum Pseudomonadota; class Alphaproteobacteria; order Sphingomonadales; family Sphingomonadaceae; genus Allosphingosinicella. The sequence continues at coordinate 1,799 of JAFAZM010000054.1, read as the reverse complement.
CGCGACCCGCGAGGAGCTTCCGGCCCAGTTCGAAGCGCTGGCGCTGAGCCAGGGGATCGAGGCCTGGCTGCGCGCGGTCTTCGCCTGCAACCAATATATCGACGCGCAGGCGCCCTGGACGCTGCGCAAGAGCGATCCGGAGCGGATGCAGGCGGTGCTCGCCACGCTTTACGAGGCGATCGTCGACCTCGCCGTCGCGATCCAGCCGATCATTCCCGGCTCGGCCGCCAAATTGCTCGACAATATGGGCGTGCCGGCAGGCGAGCGGACCTATGCCGCCTTGGCCGATCCGGGGCGCTATGAGCGGCTCGCCGGCTCGGGCTTCGTCCTGCAGCCGCCGAGCGGGATCTTCCCGCGGCTCGAAATGCCCGCCGAGGGCTGATGCGCCGGATCCTGCCGATGCTGGTCCTGCTGGCCGGCGCCTGCGAGCAGGGCCATCCGCCGCCGCGCCAGCCGCCCGGTGGGAACGCGGCCGCTGCAGCACCGGCCCCCACGCCCGCGCGGGCGGCTCCGATCGAGACGCCCAGGGCGAACGCAAATGAAGCGCCGCCCGAGGGTCCGGCCGCCCCGAACCCCGCCGCCGCCGGCCTGTCTCCGGCGCAGCGGCGCGCCTACGAGCTCGGCTATGGCGATTGCAGCCAGGGCCGCTACGCGCCGGGCAATCATCTCGAAGCCTATCGGATCGGCTGCGCGGCGGCGAACGACCATTAGCTCGCGTGCGGGGTGACGCGCCGCCCCCGAACCATTACATGCGCGCCATGTTCATCGATAGCCACTGCCATCTCAACTACAAGGGCCTGATCGAGGACCAGCAGGCGGTGCTCGCGCGCGCCCGCGCGGCCGGCGTCGGCAGGATGCTCAATATCTCCACACGCGCCTCCGAATGGGACGCGGTGATTGCTACCGCCGAGCGCGAGGATGACGTCATGGCGTCGGTCGGCATCCATCCCCACGAGGCCGACGTGCATCCGGACGTCGAAACCGAGACCCTGGTCGCCAAGGCTGCGCATCCTAAGGTGATCGGGATCGGCGAGAGCGGGCTCGATTATTATTACGACCATAGCGACCGCGCCCGCCAGCGCGAAAGCTTTCGCGCCCATATCGCCGCCGCGCGGGAGACCCAGCTGCCCTTGATCGTCCACACCCGCGACGCCGAGGAGGATACGTACGCGATCCTCGACGAGGAGATGGGGAAGGGGCGCTATCCGGCCCTGATCCACTGCTTCACCGCAAGCCAGGATTTCGCGGACAAGGTGCTCGCGCTCGGCCTCTACGTCTCGATCTCGGGCATCGTCACCTTCAAGAATGCGGCGGCGCTGCAGGAGGTGGCGAAGAGCATCCCGGCGGACCGGCTGCTGATCGAGACCGACGCGCCCTTCCTGGCGCCGGTCCCCCATCGCGGCCGGCCCTGCGAGCCCGCTTATGTCGCCGACACCGCGCGCTTCCTGGCGGCGCTTCGCGACGAGCCGGTCGAGCGGCTCGCGGAGGCCACCAGCGCCAATTTCCACAGGCTCTTCGCCAAGGCGGCAGCGTGAAGCTGCGCCTCCTCGGCTGCGGCACCTCGTCGGGCGTGCCGCGGGTCGGCGGGGATTGGGGCCTGTGCGACCGCGACGAGCCGCGCAACCGCCGCCGCCGCGCCGCCATCCTGGTCAGCTACGACCGGGCGCGGATCCTCGTCGACACGCCGCCGGACCTGCGCGAGCAATTGCTCGATGCGGAGGTCAGCGACGTCGAGGCGGTGATCTGGACGCACGACCATGCCGACCATTGCCACGGCATCGACGATCTCCGGCAGCTCT